>JAUNIK010000516.1 GCA_030523505.1 Prevotellaceae bacterium
ACTCGATCTCCTGTCCGTCTACGTAGGTTATCGTGACTGGGAAAGCTTCAAAGAGGCCTCAAAATCAAGCAACTTACGTGATAGCGGATTCATAACCTCTCGCCACCTCGTATCTGAAACATTGACGATCGGGTCTCTGATTCGCCTGATATGGCATCCCGAGCGCATTTGCATCTGCCAGTATCGCGGACAGAACACCTTCGTCGTAGTCCGCTCAGAGCAGACTCGTCTCTCTGCTGGCACCACCTTCCAGTGTGCAGTCTTTGTTGCGGGCAAGCCTGCCGTACTTGATCATGTCTGCATCGCAGGGTCAGACGAACCTGTGCTTTATTCCATTGGATCAAAATTCGGCATTCAGTTCGATATCCTTACTCCATTATAACCTTAATTATTCCACGCCTTCTCAAATCCTTATTTAGTCCGTTTTAGTCCGTTTCGCCTCTGTGGAACGGACTTTTTTGTTTTTTAGTCCTATTTTTGGAAAAAAGCATATGTTCCTCAAAATAATTGCCTATATTTGCCAAGGACTTCAGGCCAAAGCAGGCGAAGCCACAACATACAAACATGCAGCTTATCATGAAAAAGATTCAACTCCTATTCGCTGTTATCTTCACAGCATTTATAGCCCACACAGCCTCAGCCTACGATTTCTGTGTCGATGGCGTATATTATCGATTGATGGACGATGGCACGTCGGTCGCCGTCACGGGTGAGGGGGCAAATTACGAACCATACGTTTACGTCCCAGATCAGGTCAGTTTTGGTGGGAAGAGTTATGAAGTGGTCAGGATTGACGACATGGCTTTTCTCGAATATATGGATGGTAGAAGAATTCGTTGTATTTCCCTTGGTACGATTCAAGAAATTGGTAATTATGCGTTCTCTCAATATTCGGTCTGGGATCAAACGAACCCTCTCAAAGTCATTTTTAGAACGGAGCAACCACCTTGCAATTATAACGGGTATGCTTTCTATCGTACTGATGAGTATATTCTAATTCCTCTCGGGACTAAGTCTTCATATCAAGACAGGGGATGGAACAATACCATCGAATACAACCCTACCCTGTTCTCATCAGAGAAGATCTACGAAACCAAACTATATTTCGAGAACGACCATCTCAAGTACAACGCCAACACGTTGGACGTTTCTTGCAAAGCCACCGTCAGAGGATACCTTGACAATGTGGAGGACGTTATTATTCCCGATCAGGTAATTTGCGACACGTACGTCTATAAGGTTTCGGAGATTGCAGCTTCGGCCTTGAGCAATAGCCAAGCCCAGTCGTTGACCTTAAGCTCTACGCTCGAAGTCATCAACGAGAAAGCTTTCAACGCAATGCCTAATCTTGCGAAGATTATCTGCCCCATTTCCGAACCATTCCCTATTCCAACTGATGCCTTTGGCGCTATTACCTATCAAACAGCTACACTCTATGTCCCAGCAGGCCGCGTCAACGACTATTATGCCACTGAGGGGTGGAACAAGTTCGCTCAAATCAGAGAAATTGGCGACGACGGAACGGGAGAACCCCAGATGCCGCAATGCGAAAGGCCTACTTTCACTTACTACGATGGGCAACTGCAGTTCACTTGTTCTACACCAAGCGCACAGTTCGTTTACTCCATCGGCTCTGACTTCCTGACTGGCAGCACCCTCTCCGAATCGGGTACAGTCGCCATCAACCCCACGTTCCATATCTCAGTCTATGCCATAGCCGATGGTTATGCCTCTTCCGAAACTGTCAACGCTACTCTCTCTTTCTCCAGCGGTGTATTGACAATCCACAATCAGGATAACCAACTGCCTTCGCCCACCATATCCTCAGTCACACCCGCTTCAACTTTCACACTCTCTGGTTTTCCTGTCACGGAAGGTGAGCACGGCATTTTCATCCTGAGGATGGAGGACGGAACAACGAGGAAGGTGTGGAGGGAGTGAAAACTCATCAAAAAATGCTGATACTTTGGGACTCGATATATGAAAAATACAATAACCTAAATTGCGGATGGTTATGCCCCATCAGAGACCTCACTGCTACTCTCACTTTCACCAGTGGGGCATTGACCATCCACGATCAGGACATCCACCTGCTTTCGCCCATCATATCCTCAGTCGCAACTGCGTCAAACTTAACTCTCTCAGGCTTTCCAATCGCAAAAAGTGAACACGGCATGTACATCCTGAGGATGGA
>JAUNIK010000517.1 GCA_030523505.1 Prevotellaceae bacterium
ATCATGACTTCCATATTTTCCTTGTAATTTTGCAGCTGAAAAATCATTTTTTTAGTTTTATGAAGAAAAAAGTATTGGTAATATCAACAAGCTTGAGGAGTAAGAGCAACTCTGAGGCATTGGCGGACGAATTTATGCGTGGTGCTATGGAAGCTGGCCACGAAGTGGAAAAAATATCATTGCGAGGGACGAACATACAGTTCTGTCGCGGCTGCCTTGCCTGTCAGCATACGGGAACATGCGTCATCAAGGACGACATGACCGGAATCAGGCAGAAGATGCACGATGCAGATGTCATTGCCTATGCCACACCCATTTATTACTATGAGATGTGCGGCCAGATGAAGACGCTGCTCGACCGTGCCAATCCCTTGTACGGTTCCGACTATCATTTCCGCCACATCTATCTGTTTGCCACTGCGGCAGAGGATGAGGTGCATGTACCTCAAAGGGCCATAAACGGATTGGAAGGTTGGATAGAGTGTTTCCCGAAGGCCCAGTTGGCCGGTTCTGTGTTTGCAGGTGGAGTGACGGACATGGGCGAGATTAACGGTCACAAATCGTTGACACAGGCATACGAAATGGGTAGGAATGTATAGGATGCCCTATGTAAGAAATACATTTAGATGCATAAAAACAGATTATAACGTTAAGAAATTTCACATTTTGAAATCCCACGAAACTCTATTTCGGTGAGGAGGCTTTATGCAATCTGAGTAAGGAACTGGAGCATTACGGAAAGAAGGTAATGTCGGTATATGGAGGTTGTGTAAAGACGGAATAGGTTGAACCATTTTTTTCTGCTGTGAAGCAGGGGAGGGTCAACCTATTTTTATCTACTATCATTCATGCAAGTTCGTTCATTAATCATATATCGGAAGACCTACAAAATTGTAGATGCCAAAATAAGCCTTTCCTGTTTCGTTCAGCCTTGGCTGAACGAGAAACTCTCATGTAAGCCTTAGCTTTCCCTTAGGTTCCTCTACGAATCCGTGGAGAAATGAACAGGATACTAAGGGAAACTAAGGTAAATTCAAGCTCACGTTGAAAAAATCTGTGGATTGTATCTCATAAAAAGAATTTTATTTTGTAATTTTGCTGTTGAAGGACACAACACTCAATTAATTCACATCAATAATGGAAAAATTTTTCTTTATCATGCTATTCGTGGCTATGGCGTCAGTAGCCCATGCACAGGAGTTGTCAGTATGCAAATACTGGGGTGACAGACAGGCAGCCGTGAGCCTCACTTACGATGACGGGTTGTTGGAACACAAGACACTTGTGGCTACCGAACTGGAGAAACGTGGTTTGAGGGGCACCTTCTGGATAATAGGCAATATGGTGGGCCAACGGAATACTGACCAGGGTGACCGACTCACATGGGACGAGATACGTGAGATGGAGAAACGAGGCCATGAGATGGCCAGCCATTCATGGAGCCATCCCAACTGCCGCAAAGTGGATTATGAAACTTTCATGTACGATGTGTGGCGCAACGATTCTGCATTTATGCAAAATCTGGGACATAAATCTTTGACTTTTGCCTATCCTTACAATTCCAAGACCGACCAGGTGGTAGCCGCCGTTGAAGAAGGAAGAATAGGCAGCAGAACTTTTCAGACAGGACATGGACAACAGAACAACAAAACGACACT
This sequence comes from Prevotellaceae bacterium, assembly GCA_030523505.1. GTDB lineage: Bacteria > Bacteroidota > Bacteroidia > Bacteroidales > Bacteroidaceae > Prevotella. The sequence goes on from JAUNIK010000517.1 coordinate 1,659, forward strand.
GCCCAAGATGACGGCATGGATGCATGAGCTGATTGCGAAGGGAGAATGGGGCGTGACCATGTCGCACGCCATCAACAAAGGATATGACAAATGGCACAATCCACAGGAGCTGTGGCAGTTTTATGATACGCTGTCGGCATACAGTCCTAAGGTGTGGACGGCCACTTTCGCACAGGTGCTGAGCTACATCAAAGAGCGTGATGCCGTACAGCTGAAACAGGACGTTAGTGGAGTAGGTACTGATGAATGGAGAATGGTGGTGACGCCATCGTGTACACTCGACCCGCAGATATTCACACAGCCGCTGACCCTGAAGGTGACGGGTGCCGGTCAAAATATCAAGGCTGTACAATATGGAAAAACCTTGGTGTGCTACGGAGAGAGGAACGAACGACTCATTGACTTCAATCCGTTCGGCGGTCCCATCACGTTGACATATACGAAAATACTGAATATCATCGGTGACTCTTACGTACAGAATCACAGACGCCCCAAAGAGGAAACCTGGCACTACAAGATGGCTCAGCAACTGGGC
>JAUNIK010000518.1:0-1333 GCA_030523505.1 Prevotellaceae bacterium
ATGTCATGGAATCCTGGCAATGCCATATTGCCGTTGAGATCGGTAGTGGTTGGACCTGGATGAACACTGAAGATCTCGACAGGCACGTTGTTCTGCTCGAACTCCACGGCCATCACGCCCATCATCGCGTTCTGTGCTGCCTTGCTTGCTACGTATGCCAACGGATGCCAGTAAGGGCTGATCTCCGAAGGTACGGTCACATTGGCAATACGCCCCTTGTTCTTCTCGATGACAGGAATAAGTGCTTTGGTCAATGCAAAAGTGCCGATGAAGTTCACATCAAGCGTTTCCTTGATGTGCTTCATGTCTGTAGCATAGCTTGCCTGACTCATGTCACCAGGGATGCCAGCATTGTTGATGAGCAAAGAGAGCTCAGGATAATCAGTCGCAATCGTCTTCGCAGCCTTCTCGATGCTTTCCAGATCAACTAGTTCGATGGCTACCCAACCTGCAACATCGATTCCGAGTGAACGCAGCTCGTCGATAGCCTTCTCAGCACGATTCTCATCACGTGCTCCCAATACAATTCTCCAGCCAGAAAGGCCGAGGTGTTTAGCAATTCCATAGCCGATGCCCTTGTTGGCACCTGTCACAAATACAGTCTTTTTCATTTTTTATTTATGGCTTAATATTGAATTTCATTTTCATTCGTTGTCAATCTCTTAATCGCCAGATGGTGGCCCACGGCAGCTGCTTTATTGGAGCATAATTACTAAATCTGCCCTTCATCCATGATGCCCAGCTTCTTTTTCCAATATCTGCTGTAGATGGCTCCAAGCGGATTATGCGAGAGCAGTCGGTCTTTGACCACAAGTGTAGTCACAGGCCCCTTGCAGTTGGCATTGAAGATGGCATCATGTCCCACACAAAGACCTACGCTGATGTAGAGATCAACCTGAGCCTCGTTCAGGAAATGTGCCTGGAACTTCGGGTTGCACATCGCTTCGTGCTCCAGTTCTGGCTTCACCTGTTTGAGCCCGAGCTCCTTCTTAGCCACACTACATGTCTTGCAGCAAGCGCTGAATACCTCGAATCCTTCGTTCTCGAAGAAACGGGCAATGTAGCGCATCTCATCGTTCAAGCCGATGCAGAAAGCAAAGCCCAGACGCTTATAACCCATAACTTTGGCAAACTCTGCCGTTTCTTGTAGACGTGTGATGTTACTATAGAAGGTGCCTTCAACGTATGCCGCCGCTTCCATTAGTCTGCGCTCCTCGTCTGAGTAAGCAGACGTTACTTCGTCAGCCGACAGTTCTGTACAGTTGATGCCTTTGGTGTAACATGCATGATGCGTACATGCTGCGCATTTTCCTTTCATACTCTTCTTTTCAAA
>JAUNIK010000518.1:1343-2192 GCA_030523505.1 Prevotellaceae bacterium
GCTTCCTCAATACCCTCGACACTATCCATGAAGTGAATGCCAAACTCCTCAATGATGGAGCAATCCATCGTCAGGTTCCTTGGCTCTTCGTAGAATCTCTCTTCGTCTGGCAGAATCCACTCCGATGCCTCTTTCAAGCCCAATAGTTCAGCGGCTTTCAGATGCAGTTCATAGCTGTTCAACGTGTTGCCGCTACCGAAGTTATAGATACCGCCAGACAGGTCGATGGCTTTCTCAATGTTCCTGACCACCTCCCAGACATGCGTTACTCCTCGATATTCATGAGTAGCAGCCTTGAGAAGATTACCCTCTGTATAGGCTTTCATAAGGTTGACCAACAAGTTGCTGTTCAGCTTCATCGAACTGCTTGGCAGATCGTACATCCAAGTCAATCTCAATCCCACAGCCTCTGGCAGATTCCATTGCGCTCGTTGCTCACACTCCAGTTTGTGCTGACCATAGACATTGACCGGCTGCAGCACATCCTCTTCCTTGAGAGCACCGAGCAAGGGAGTGCCATTATACACCTGATCGCTGGACATAAAGACAAGTTTGGCTCCCGTAAGTTTGCAGGCCTTGGCAATCCTCACCGTACCCTGCACATTCACCTTGTGCGATTCTTCACTATGTTGCTCACAATAACCCGTATTGCTCAATGCCGCACAATGTATCACAACATCTGGCCGGTGCTCTTCCAGGTAAGCTTTGACCGCTTCTTCGTGGCTGACATTCAGCTCACCATGCGTCGGTAACAAAAGCTCATACTTATCCCTGAAGTAATAAGCCAACCTACTGCCCAGGAATCCACTACTGCCAGTAATCAGTATCTTAGTATTCATTGTATCTCAG
>JAUNIK010000519.1:0-416 GCA_030523505.1 Prevotellaceae bacterium
ACCCCTTCGGGTCTTTATGTGAAAAAAGTTGAAATCAAAGTGTTAAACTACCGGCACATAACAAGGCTGAATACGAGCCCGCTCAGGTCAGTGAGCGCTTAGTTTACAGCGGAAAGTCTCGTCAATAGATAGATTCCGCTTCAATATGTGGTGTCTCTCGGCAATCTATACCCATACCTATCTCTCTTCTGCATTTCCGTGGAAATACGCACGTAAATGGCCGTCTTACGGTCATTCCGGTTGGATGATAACTGAAACATGATGGATTTTTTTAGATTTAAAATGAGAAGAAAATGCTTTAACTAAATATCCAAGTATTGAAGATATTATCGTAGGAATAATAGGTATTAAGAAAGACATTATAATAGATATTATATAAAAATTTAAGGAAGGTCTTTCAAAATAGGCATATGTTA
>JAUNIK010000519.1:426-2191 GCA_030523505.1 Prevotellaceae bacterium
TCAAATTTTAAGCGTGATTTTAAAAGATGGTAGACAAATTAGCTCTCAAACAAATAATCCAAGACAGTAGGGAGGAGATTGAACAGTTTCAGATTGTTCACAGGGATGTCCGTACAGACGACTTCAATTGCTGTATATTTGTAGGCGTCAGAAGAGCCGGTAAATCGTTTGTTCTCTATGAGAAGATTCAGCAGATGCTACGCGAAGGACACTCCTGGAATGAGATCCTGTACATGAATTTTGAGGATGACCGTCTGGACGGACTGGACATAAATGACATGGACACCATCCTTGAATGTCATATGGAGATGGGTGGAGTTGCCAAGCCTGCACTATTCCTTGACGAGATACAGAACATTGACGGATGGGAGAAGTTTGCCCGAAGAGTGGCTGACAGCAAGCATATGGTTTGGATAACCGGATCAAATGCCAAGATGCTCTCCAAAGAGATGATGAAGACTCTCGGCGGCCGATACATCCCAATCGAAGTGTATCCTTTTTCTTTTGCCGAGTACCTGCGTTGGGCTGATATCCCGTTTGACGAGCAGAGCTTGTTGAGCACCGCAGCTCGCGTGAAACTGAAGCAGGCTTACGAAGAGTACTTCAAATGGGGCGGTCTCCCTGAGAGCCTTGGCCTGCCGGTAAAGAGAAATTACATCAGTTCCGTATATCAGAAGATATACCTGGGAGATATCTGCACCAGGAATAAGATAAGCAATCCTAATCTGCTTCGTCTTTTGATTAAGAAGATAGCAGAGGGAGTAAAACAGCCTGTATCCTATACCCGTCTCGCACAAGTGCTGTCCAGCGTTGGCGGCAAGATCACTGTTCCCACCACCAGCAGTTACATCGGCTATAGTGAAGATGCATGGTTGATTCTCAGGCTGCACAACATTGCCTCCGCCTTCTCAGAGAAAGAGACAAACTGCAAGTACTACTTCGTGGATAACGGCATTCTGAGCATCCTTCTGCTTAACCATGAAACCACACTCCTGGAAAACATGGTTGCTCTCCAGCTGTTCCGCATCTACGGTCACGACCCGGATAACGAACGCGTATTCTTCTATAACAACAACGTGGAAGTCGACTTCTATGTGCCGGAAGATGAATTGGCAATACAGGTTTCGTACACAATTTCAAAAGACAAGGACACTTGGGACAGGGAGGTAGGAGCACTCCAGAAACTGCCGAAGGTTCTTGCTTGCAAAAGAAGGCTCATCCTTACCTACGATGAAGCACAGAAGATTGAGGACGAGTACGGAACAATCGAAGTCATCCCATGCTGGAAATGGCTCCTTGGTATATAATTATGGAAAAAGTTCTCCGTGAGTATTTTTCACACGTACAGATGAGAGAATACTTTGCAAACCAGAGTGGCAGGTAATCCATGAGAGTGTTATATATTGTATCAATACCGTAACGATTAACGTAACGATGATGGGATGTCCTATAACGATACATACCACAAACAGTCTCATTACTCTACTACAAAAAACCACACCGGAGTGCCACAAAAAGCCCCATCTAAACTGGCGAATGATGAGAAAAATCCCGGCAAAAGTTATGCGTGAGTGTTTTTAACACGTACATACCGTTGAGCATATCAAGGATGACGGAACAGTGCAAGACTCCGGCTACCGGACAATCGGTCACGTCAAGAAAGAAGGGACCGTGCAGACCTGCTCATAGCCGAGAAGGGAAGGCTCATAAAATAGGGAAAGATATTATTTATAATCTGCGGAAACTTTAAATAAATCATCATTTC
>JAUNIK010000520.1 GCA_030523505.1 Prevotellaceae bacterium
TTCCCTCGTGAGAGACTTTGATGACATTAACGGCACCAATAGCTCTTGCCTCTGGTGAGATGCTGTCCAAATAGGGTATCACCTTTTCTTTATAAGGAATGGTGACGTTCAGTCCCTTTAGTTCGGGATTGAGGTTCAGTACTTCATCGAGTGACTCAATGGTCGGAATCTCATAGTTCTCGTAAACAGCATCGATACCTTCGTCTTGAAAACGCTGGTTGAAATAGCTGATGGAGAACGAGTGACCGAGCGGGTATCCGATAAGTCCGTATTTGTCCATAATGAAAACTATTTAGTTGCAAAGTACATCGTACAGATTCCGAAAGTGAGGCGTTTGAACTGTGCTTCAGCAAAACCTGCCTTCTTAAGGATTTCGACCATACGTTCACCTTGAGGGAATGCCTCGATGGTACGCGTCAGATAGCTGTAGGCGCTTTGGTCGCGAGAGATAAGCCGTCCGTAGATGGGCAGCACGCTATGAGCATAGATATGGAACAGCTGTTTCATGGGGAAGGATACGGGCGAGGTCAGTTCGACAATACTCAGATGTCCACCTTTCTTTAATACGCGACACATCTCCGACAGTCCGCGGTCTAAGTCGGCAAAGTTACGAATGCCGAATGCTGCCGTAACGCTGTCAAAGCTGTTGTCAGGGTAGGAGAGGTTGAGGCAGTCCTGTCGTTCAAAAGTGATGATGTGGTCGAGTGCCGCCTTCTTCACCTTTTGTCTTCCTATCTCCATCATGCCTTCAGAGATGTCTGCACCGATGAGTTGTTGAGGTTGTAGCATCTTAGCGGCTAGGATGGCAAAGTCGCCTGTTCCTGTAGCGATATCAAGCATGGTCTGAGGCTTGTAGGGCTCTAATTGCTTAATAGCCTTACGGCGCCAACCACGATCGATGTCCCATGAGAGACGATGGTTCAACTGGTCGTAGGTAGGAGCAATGTTATCAAACATTTGCTCCACCTGTTCGGCCTTTGAACCGTTATGATATGGTTTTATCGTCTCTTGCTGGTACATAGTTTTTTCTTTCTACTGGGGTTGCCATGACATGGCAACATACTTGAATATTATCTGGTCTTCAGATATTCGCTTACGTTCTTCTCGATACGGGCTGCGATGTCATCACTGTCGGCAGCCTTCTCAAACTTCTCACCGATGATGTGCTCATACAGTTCGATATAGCGCTCGCTAACACTCTCTGCGTATTCATCTGTGATTTCGGGCATTACCTGACCAGGCTCGTTCATGAAGTTGTGCTCAATCAGCCACTGACGTACGAACTCCTTAGAGAGCTGCTTCTGAGGTTCACCCTTAGCCAGCTTCTCCTCATAGCCGTCAGCATAGAAGTAGCGTGAAGAGTCGGGAGTGTGAATCTCGTCGATGAGATAAACCTTACCATCGCGCTTACCAAACTCGTATTTGGTGTCAACGAGGATAAGGCCCTGCTTCTGGGCAATCATCTGACCACGGGCAAAGAGCTTGCGAGTGTAGTCTTCCATCACGGCATAGTCTTCTGCCGATACAATACCCTGAGCAATGATTTCTTCTTTAGAGATATTCAGGTCGTGACCTTCGTCAGCTTTTGTCGTTGGAGTGATAATGGGTTCAGGGAAACGCTCGTTTTCTTTCATACCGTCAGGCAGACGAACACCACAAATCTCACGGCAACCATTCTTGTATTCGCGCCATGCAGAGCCAGTGAGGATAGAACGGATAATCATCTCTACACGGAAGCCCTCACACTTCAGACCTACAGTGACCATAGGGTCGGGAGTGGCCAGTTTCCAGTTGGGGCAGATGTCACTGGTGGCATCAAGGAATTTGGCAGCAATCTGGTTGAGCACCTGTCCTTTGTAGGGAATTCCCTTAGGGAGAATAACGTCAAAGGCCGAGATGCGGTCTGTTGCTACCATAACCATCAGGTCATCGTTGATGTTGTACACGTCGCGTACCTTACCATGATATACGCTCTTTTGTCCTTCAAAGCTGAAGTCAGTCTTTGTTAATGCTTTCATTATTGTGTTTACTTTGATCGAAATGTTCGTATGCGTTGACGATGCGGGTTACCAATTTATGACGTACAATGTCTTTGCGGTTGAGCTCCACAATACCGATACCCTCTACACCTTTCAGTATTTCCAATGCTTCTACCAGTCCACTCTTCTGTGAGCGTGGCAGGTCTA
>JAUNIK010000521.1 GCA_030523505.1 Prevotellaceae bacterium
TGCCTGCGGTGGTTCCGGCGACGAGACAGCAACAGAAGCAACTGAGATCACCAAGGCGACCGTCACAGCGGGAGAGGCGGCGGAGAAAGCAGCTCAGGACAATAACAGTCAGGGTACAACTGAACGTGTGAAGACTGGCACTGAGGATCCGGCCATTGATTCTGTTAAGGCAGCGGCTTATGAAGACATCCAAGGCTTCGACGGAAAGTGGAAAAACATCGAGGTAGATGTAGATGATACCATCACCACCATTGACTTCGACTGGAACGAGCAACATTATCAATATAAATTCGATCAGGAATCTGGACAGATTATTCGCTGATTCTAATTGCAACACCTCAATCTATTATTGCCTCTTTGATTTAGATTGTCTTCTGTAATCCAAAATATCTCCAGTGAATCAATCCAACGACATCCACAGAATTATACAGACAAGCAGGAGGATCACTATGGCAAGAATGAAAGCAGGTATCCGCAAGCACCGGGACGGATCTCTGGAACTTCGATTTACCTATAATGGGGAACGTTACATAGTAAAGGGCGGGACCCACAGTGAACTGAAGTCTAGAGAACGAATCCTCCGTAGAAATCTGCAAGAGGAAATGTATGAAATGCAAACCTTGGATACATATTTTAAGACTTGGATTGAGCGCAAAAAACTAACCTCCAAACAAGCAACTCCTTACCGATATGAGAGATGGTATTGGAATCATATATCCCAACCTTTAGGACAAAAGCGGCTTGGTGAAATAACCCGAAGCGATGTGCTCCGGTTACAGGAGAAGATGGCAGCGGAATACAGCCCTAACAGTGTCAACTATACTACTCGCGTTCTTAAGATTATCTTTAATTGATTGATCAAAATCCAGCCTCCCGGGCAAAAGTTCTGAAGACTACAAATAAACCTGCCGCCCAGACTTATTACAGGGCATTGACAGAAGAAGAGCAGCTGCTGTTTATGCAGGCGGCGCAGAACAGTTATTATTATGAATTCTTCGCATTACTTTTATTAACAGGTCTCCGGCATGGAGAAGCGGCTGCTCTGACCTGGGGTGACATTGACTGGTCTGCCAACGTAATCCGAGTATGTCGAACATTGACTTATGATTTGGACGGTCATACGGTTACTGGTCCCCCTAAAAGCGCCTCCAGCCGACGCGAAATACCCATGAACGAACAGATTCGAACCATCTTGCAAAGGCAGGCGAAAAAAACTGCGAACCTGCTTGAAATGGATTCTTGGAAACAGCTAGAAGCAGACCAACGCGTTTTCTTTCATCGCCTGCATCCCGACGGATTTCTGAACAATCGGACAGCCAACATTGAACTTCGAAAAGTTCTTCAACAACTATCCGACGAAGATCATCCTATCCAGTCTTTCACACTACATGCTTTCCGTGATACTTTTGCCACACGTTTTATCGAGCAGGGAGGAAATCCTCAGACCTTAAAAACACTTCTTGGCCATAGCAATCTTTCCATGACCATGGATCTCTATAGTCAGGTCATGGAAAGCACCCGGCAGAAGGAAATGGACCAGATGGAGATTACTATTTAAGCGCTATAAAAAATAAACGGGACACTGACTATTTACAGTGTCCCGCACAATAGATGTAATGATCACTTCAGGATTTTTCCTGCCGCCTGGTCATACTCGTATTTATAATGGTTTCCATTCCAGTCGAACTCTATGGTAGTAATGGGATCATCCGCATCAATGGATAAGTTCTGCCATTTACCGTCATAACCTTCAATATCTTCATACGCAGCGGCCTGCGCAGCGTCAATGGCACCATCTTCTGTTCCGGTTTTTACATGCTTTGTAGTCTCTTGCATGTTTTGATCGTTCTTATCCTGGGCAGCTTTCTCTGCAGCCTCTTCAGCTGTGACCGTAGCCTTGGCCGCTTCTGTGGCATCAGAAGCAGCTTCCTCGCCGGACCCGCCGCATGCACATAATACTCCTACAGCGAAAACAGCTGTGGCCACAAGTGCAATGTATTTTTTCACAGATGTGTTGTTTTCATTTTTCATGTGTAATCTCCAATCTACACTTAAAGGATAAAACCGGGACACCGATATTCAGTTGTACTGATTTCAATGTCCCGGTTTTACTATTGTCGTGGTTTTAGCTCCTAAGAGCCTGCCGGCTCTTATCGAGCCATA
>JAUNIK010000522.1 GCA_030523505.1 Prevotellaceae bacterium
CCTTGGAACAGAAACGCTTAACGCCCTTGGAACAGAAACGCTTTCGCTGTACAAAATGGGGCGACAAGCATGGTCGAGCCCACTTGTCACCCCATTGTTGTCTTCATCGCCTTCCTCCCCCTTTGGGGGGCGGGGGGCTTTAGTAACTTGGATTCTGCTTCCAGTTAGTGTTGCTGTTCATAACACCTGTTGGAACAGGGAAGATTCGCTTGTTCTTGTTAGCGAAGTCAGGGTTGATGGTAGAGAGAATCCATGAGTTCTTCTCATACTGACCGAAGCGGATGAGGTCGTTACGACGCCAGCCCTCGTCGAAGAACTCGCGGCCACGCTCATCGAGGATATCCTGGAGAGTTGGTTCTGCTGCAATCTCAACGGTCTTAGCGCACTGACGGATCTTGTTGAAGAGGTCCATAGCACCACCCTTGCCGCTGCGAACGAGAGCCTCAGCCTTCATGAGGAGTACATCTGCAAAACGGAAGATAGGATAGTCGTTGCCAGTGTTACGGCCGTAGAGGTTGTACTCTGTTGGGTTGAGCATGAACTTGTTTGTACGCCAGCCCTGAGTCCAGCCAGTCATGTTTGCACCACAGTCGAGGTGGTCGTAAGCAGGGCCCATAGCGATCTCTGCACCAGCATCGTTGGTGAGAGCCTTGAGAGTGATGCTCTTTGTGAGCTTCACATCCTCACCCTTGTATGTTGTAGGGATATCAGTCTTCTCGTAGTTGCTACCATACTGATAAACAACGCCATCCTCGTCGTTACCATAGAGACAGTCGTTACGACGGTCGCCAGGGAGGTTGAAGAGTTCAGCGAAATCAGGGTTCATTGCCGAGCAACCACCGACAGAGTTTGTGAGAGCAGCATTGTAGAGACCTGCACCACCGTTACCATCGTTCTGACCACGACGCCAAGTGTGGAAACGACCGAGCACCATACCGTCCTTGTTCTCTGCTGTATGAGGCACAGCATAGATGAAGTCCTTGATGTGAGAACCGTTGGTAGGGAGGAACTTTGCCTTATAGTCGTCAGAGAGGTCGAAGAGACCAGAGTTGATGATATCGTCGCAAGCAGCGATACAATCGCCCAACTTTGGATTGGCAGCGTTCTCATCGTATGTGGTGATGTCGCCGCATGTGTAAACATTCCAGTTGAGGTAGATCTTTGCGAGGAGAGCCTGAGCCATCCAGCGGGTTGGTTTGCCGTAGGTGTTGGCAGCCAGTGTTGTAGGGAGCTTGTCCATAACAGTGTTGAGCTCAGAAACGATCCACTCTGTTACCTCCTTGCGAGGTGAACGGGTAATCTCCTCACCGTCGTCATAGAGGTGGTCGAGGAGTGGAGTGTCACCGTAAGCATCAACGAGAGTCCAGTGGAAGAACGCACGTACAGCACGCAACTGTGCTACAGCCTGTGAAATCTCGCCGTCATCGGTTGAAAGAGTTTGAATAACCTTGTTACACTTGGTGATGCCCGACATCATGTCAGCAAACCAGTCAACGTTGTTATCATCAGGAGCCGAAGCGTGGAGAGTGGCACGCTGGCTGTAACCACCGTCGTAGTAGTCGCCGTCGAATGAGACAGCAACCTGCTCGCCACCAGCGAACGACATAAGGCCGTTGTACTTATAGTAGTTGGCCATAACGTTTCTGTGAGCGAAGAAACACTCAGCGGCAAGACCTTCCTGAGCAATTGGGTTGCCAGGAATCTGGGTGTACTCTGACTTGATATCTACATCGAGGTCAGTACAACTGCAGAACATGAATGCAATTGAAGCACCGATATATAATAATTTATTTTTCATTGCAATATCTTATTTAGTATTCAACACATGAATTTACTTTACTGTCACGATAGCGATACGGTTAGAAGCCTCGTTCTTAGCACCTTCGCCTGCAACCTTGTTTACCTTGACACCCTTTGATGTGAGGTAGTCGGCAACAGCCTTTGCACGGTTCTCAGAGAGAGTCTTGTTAGCATCAACATCGCCCTCTGGTGAAGCGTAGGCAACAACATCGCATGAACCCTTCACGTTGTCGAGTTCAGCCTTTGCCTCTGCTGTGAGCTCATACTTGCCCTGTGCGAAGCATACTACATGTACGCCATTGCCAGTGTAAACTTCCTTGGTCACTTCCTTTGTAACGACCTTCTCTACCTCTAC
>JAUNIK010000523.1 GCA_030523505.1 Prevotellaceae bacterium
AGAATACTATATTATAATAAGTGCCAATGAAAAGTTTATTGTATCAAATACGAGCGCACAAGTTGGCCTATGCCCTCAATGTGCTTGGATTGAGCATCGCTCTGGCTGCGTTTTATCTCTTTGCCACTCAGGTAGAGTTCAATCGGACGTACAACCATAGTGTCAAAGATCACGAACGCACTTACAGATTAGAGGTAGGTGGTTTCACCAAAAATCAGGAATGGTCTTGCTACATGATTCGTTTCTTTGAGTCTTCGATGAAAGGCATGACACATGTTGAGGACGTTGTCAGTCACAACATGGTGCAATGGCGTTTGCCCGTCTTTGTCAATGGGAATCAGTTTAATGACATCATGTCTCTACAGATTGGCGACCCAGGCCTTGACTTTTTTGGCGTGAAGATGCTTTACGGCACCTCGCAGTATGCCACACGTACGCAGGCCGTTGTAACGAAAAGCGTTGCAGAACAGCTGTTTGGCACAACTGATGCCGTTGGGCGGAGATTCAGTATACCACAAGTCATGAGATTGACTGTTGGAGAAGATACCCCATCAGCCTCTCAGCAGGTAGAAGGTGAACTTGAAGTAATAGGCGTTGCTGAAGATATGCCTGCCAACAGTTTTCTTCAGAATGGCATCTATCTCGGATTGAAAGATCTATTCAAAGATGATTACAACGAATGGAGTTATGTCGCGTATGTCCGTCTTGATTCTCCCAACAACAAAAAGGTGGTTGAAAAATCCATGCGCAAAATGTTGATGGAGGCATACGGATACAACGACTGGAAGCAATTTGTCGATGCGATAGGTTTTGATATTCGCCTTGATTGCCTGGATGACACCTATTTCAGCGGTGCAAGTCAATATGATAAGGGTAACAAGAACCTTGTCGCCGTCATTTTCTGGTCAGCAATCTTTGTGCTGATTGTAGCATTGCTCAACTATAGCAACTTCGTACTGGCACAGGCACCAAGCCGCATCCGTGGCATCAACACCCGTAGGGTGATGGGAGCATCTGCCTTTGGTCTTCACATAGAGTTCATCGGCGAGTGCGTATTACTTTCTATATTTGCCTTGCTCATGGGTATGTTATGGGTCAAGCTATTCTCCCTCAACGACGATTGCATGTCCTTAATGTCGGGAAACGTTGATTTCATGGAACACCCAGAGCTATTGGGACTTACCCTTGTTAGCACTTTGACAGTTGGTATTTTGTCAGGAATTTATCCAGCCTTCTATGCCACATCATTCACACCGGCTTTTGCGCTGAAGGGTTCCTTTGGTCTTTCGCCCAAGGGCAGACAAATTCGCACTCTGATGGTGTGCGTGCAGATGGTAGTTGGTTTTGTGTTGAGTCTCTACATCTGTGTGATGATGTGCCAGACACGTCACATCTATTCATCCGATTATGGTTTCGATAAAGATGAGGTCCTGTTTACGCTGCTTTCCACCGAAGGTATGAAGAAGAAGGATGTGATAAGCAAAGAACTGGAACGATTGCCATGGGTGGAGAGTGTGGCATATGGTCAGTCGGAACCTGGTGATGCTGACGTATTCATGCAGTGGGGGGGGCAATTACGCGGGGGGAGTTCGCCGAGACTTCTATATGCTGCCTGCCAGCAAGGACTTGCCGAGAACCTTGGGCATTGAGATAACGGAAGGTCGTGACTTCAACGAGTCGGACAAGAATGGAGCTTACATCATCAGTGAGTCAACGGCTCGCAGGTACGAGGACTTCCACATAGGTCAGCCGTTGGCACCAGCAAGCGAGAATAACAATTATCTTCCCATTAGCTATCCTGTGGTGGGTGTGTGCAAGGATTTCCAGTTCGCCACCATGCGTGTCAACAGCAGTGCGAAGGATGTTGCATTCATCATCTACGGCACGGGTATGGAGGACTGGGGCGACCCTTGTAAGAAGATATTCATCCGAGCAAAGGCTGGCTATGACAAGCTCAAAGCTAAGCAGGAGGCTGCAGAACTGATCAACCGTCTCTGCCCTGACAAACAGCATACACTCTATTTCCTGGATGACTGTCTGGAGAAAGCATACGAAGAGGAGTTCCGCTTTATCGGACAAGTAAAACTCTTTGCCTTCATCTGCCTCTTCATCACCATCATCGGTGTATTCTGCCTCACGATGTTCGAGA
>JAUNIK010000030.1 GCA_030523505.1 Prevotellaceae bacterium
GATTACTAAAAATAATTTTCGTGATGAAAAAAGCACTGAAAATATTGGGCATTGCACTGCTGGTATTCCTTGGGGTTCAAGGAGGGGTAGTGGCTTATCTGTGGTACGAACTTAGTGGCGACAGATTGCCTGTTGTGGCTAAAGATCTGCTCACGTCTGTTCTCGAGACGGACGTAGAGATTGAACGTGCGTCCTTCAAGCCATTCAGTAACTCATTCGCCATCTACGGTTTCAATATCAAAGACCGCCAGCAAAAAGATATGCTCCATGTGGATACTCTCACGGCAGAGGTGAATTTCTGGCGACTGCTGCGCAACGAGGTTATAGTGTCGGAGCTGAACCTCGCCGGTGCTACGGCCGAGCTTTACCAAACCGACCGCAAGGCAGCGACAAATTATCAGTTTGTGGTTGATGCTTTACAGTTCAGTGGTGAAAAGAAAGAAAAGAAAAAACACCAAAGCAATCTCATACTCGACCTCAGGAAAGTCACCGTTTCAAGGACATCGGCGAAATGGGATGTGCTGTCTGAGGAACCGCTCAACACCCCCGACCACAAGCAATTAGATGCCAACCACCTATGGGTGCACGACCTCGCATTGGAAGTATCGTTGCAAGGAGGAGGACGCCCGGGCTTGTTCGTGGGCAAACTCGACTACCTGAAGGTGGATGAACACAACTCCAACACAACGATAGCTCTGAAAGACATACATTTCGACGGTAAGAAGAAACATCTGCGTATGGATGATGTGCAGTTGGCATATCAAGACAAACGCCTGGAGATACAGCATCTGAAAGCCGATTACAGCGGTGAGTCGCATCCGGACAGTGTCTTTCTGGATGTGCAATCAATATTGTTCGAGAATGGCATCGGTGTTCCGGAGAGGCCGTTCAACCCTCGCCGAGGGGCGTTCGATGCAAAACACCTGAAGCTGAACCTCTCGTTGCAGGCGGCAGCGGCACATCTCTCTGCCGACTCATTAGCAGTGCAGGTTCACCATCTGAAAGGCACCGACGAACGTTCGGGCTTGACTCTCGACGATCTACACCTCACATTATATAAGAATCGCACACACGCGTGGGTGAAAGATTTCGTGTTGCTCTCGGGCAAAAGCAGTGTGCGCACAGACGAGGCTGTGGTGACATTGCCGAAATACGGAAAGAAGAAAGAACCGTGGTCGTTTGTTACGGGGACAGTTTCAATCGAGGCTTTGCTGCAAGAACTCTCGCATGCGTTTACCCCTGCATTGCAGAAATTCACCACCCCACTCTATGCCACCACCCGTCTGCACGGAACGCCGGAGGCTATACTGATGGAGGATATCATTGCCAACACTGCCGATAGGAAGGTGCTGCTTCACGCCAATGGAAAGATGATTCTGCCTAAGAAGAAAGGCGAGAAGGCCGACTTGTATTTCGATGTGAGTCGCCTCTACGCACACAACAGGATGAAGCAACAGATATTAGGCCATTTCATCAAGCAGAAGAAGACTCTCGACTTCCTGGGCGACCTTGGCGATGCCAGTTTCAAGGGACATCTGCATATCCCATATCGCAAGGTGTATATCAAGGGTGAGGCAGGCACACATTTCGGCAAGCTCGACGCAGATGTGCTGCTCAACTCCGAGACGGCATTCATGACGGGTAAGGTGGCGGCAAAGGCATTCCAACTGGGCGAGTTCCTCGACAACAAGAACATCGGTGCTGTGTCGGTAGAGGCTGATGTGAAGATGGACATCGCCAGCAAGCGTAAGTCGAAGGAGCTGCACCGCGCTAGAGGCAAGATTCCTATGGGACATCTAAAGGGTAAAGCCTTGACTGCGAGCTATTTAGGATTCACATTGAAGAATATCGACTTTGACATCGTGAGTGATGCGAAAACGGCGAAGGGCAGCCTCGGCACTAAAGGCAAAGGACTGGATGTGTCGTGTGATTTCTCGTTTGATGATGCCGATATCAAGCATAGCTTGAAAGTCAAGCCGCATGTCAAAGTCAAGGTCTTTAATTAAGAGCCCCCTCCATCTCCCCCCCAATGGGGGATGGTTATGAAATTAGCATTTATTGGCAGTGCGGGTATTGATTACGATTCAATAAAATTGATAAAAGTTATGAGAAGGTTATTTCTTTGTTTATGCATTGCGACTGTCGCCGTGGTGGTTTCTGCACGCGACTACACTTCGTTGGTTGATACCCGCACTGGTACAAACTCCCGTTTTGAATTCAGTCGTGGCAACACCTACCCTGCCACAGGCAGACCTTTCGGCATGCACCTATGGTCACCACAGACCGGTGTGAACGGCGATGGTTGGAAATACACATATCCTGCAAAGGAGATGCGCGGATTCGAACTGTCGCATCAGTGCAGCCCTTGGACAAGAGACTATCTCTCAATATCGCTGTTTCCAGAAACCGGCACACTGAAACTGGAGTCGGCAGAGCGTGGTGCACGTTTCGATTATAGTGCAGAAATCGCACGTCCTCATTACTACAAGGTGAAATTCCGCAACGGCATTTCTACAGAGATGGCACCTACAGAGCGTTGCTGCAATTTCCGTTTCAGTTATCCGAAGACTGGCGAGGCTTATCTGCTGCTCGACCAGGTGCTCAGCGACGGTGAGATAATGTTCGATGCCTCAAAGAAAGAACTGACAGGCTATATCGTCTCGCATAAGAGAGGCATCGAAGGCATGAGAAACTACTTCGTGATAGAGTTCAGTCGTCCGTTCATAAAGGCTGAGCAATGGGCGAAGGGACGCGACAAAGGTGCATATCTCACATGGCCTTCGGGCACCACCGTTGAGGTGAAGGTGGGCACATCATATATCAGTCTCGATCAGGCTCGAGTGAACCTGAAGCGCGAGATTGGCAGCGATAGTTTCGACACCACTAAGCGTAAGGGACAGAAGGTATGGAACGAACTTTTAGGTCGTGTGGATGTAGAAGGTGCCACCGACGAGGAGGTGCGCACATTCTACGGATGCTTGTTCCATGCCAACCTGTTCTCGCGCAAGTTCTACGAAATCAGCAGCGAGGGAAAACCTCTGTATCACAGTGCCTACGACCAGAAAGTGCATAATGGATATATGTACAGCGACAATGGTTTTTGGGATTCCTTCCGTTCGCAGTTTCCTTTGTCAAACATCCTCCACCCTACCCAGCAGGGCCGTTATATGAATGCCATGCTCGACGCCTACGACCAGATGGGCTGGTTGCCTTCATGGTCGTTCCCTTATGAACAAGGTGGAATGATTGGCAATCACGCCATCTCGCTCTTTGCCGACGCTTGGGCAAAAGGCATACGCACCTTCGACCCGGCAAGGGTGATGAAGGCTTATATCCACGAGGTGTCAGGCAAAGGTCCAAGAGGGCAGTCCAACGGCCGTACCGGTTTCGAAGACTACTGGGAGCGTGGCTATGTGCCATATCCAGAATACGACTACGCCACAGCTATGACTCTGGAATATGCCTACGATGACTTCTGCGGCAGTTTGTTTGCTGATATAGTGGGCGATACAGAATGGAAAGAGAAACTGGGCAAGGCGATGTTCAACTACCGCAATGTCTTCTCCAAGGAAGTGGGATTCATGCGTGGTCGCAACAGAACTGGCGAGTGGACACCTGACTTCCGTCCCGGGGGCTGGGGCGGTCCGTTCATCGAGGCAAACGCATGGCATTACAACTGGTCGGTGATGCACGATGTGCAGGGACTCATCGACCTCTATGGCGGAGAGGAGGCATTCATCGAGAAGCTTGACGGAGTGTTCGGCACTGCTCCAATCATCGACTTCGGTTTCTACACCGATATATATAATGAAATGGTGGAGATGGTTGTAGCCGACCTTGGGCAGTATGCCCACGGCAATCAGCCTATTCAGCACATGCCATATCTCTATTGCTATGCCGGTCAGCCATGGAAGACACAGTACTGGGTGCGCGAGATTATGCGGAAGGTTTACAACACATCGCCTGACGGATATCCGGGCGATGAGGACCAGGGTGCTATGTCGTCATGGTATGTGTTGTCGGCTCTCGGCCTCTACGCCGTCACCCCTGGCACCACACAGTATGTCGTGGGCAGTCCGCTGTTCCGCAAAGCCGTGGTCACCATGGAAGACGGCAAGAAACTCACCATTATTGCCGACAACAACAGTCAGGAGAATGTTTACATACAGTCAGCGATGCTCAACGGCAAACCACTGGAGCGCAACTATATCGACTACAAGGACATTGTCGATGGTGGTGAGTTGCATCTCGTCATGGGTCCAGAACCAAACACCCACCGTTGTACAAGCAAGGAGGCTCGTCCATTCAGTGTCTCTGCACGATAAAGCAGAATTTCACAAGAAATGTTGAAATATTGCCCCCACCTACTTTGACTATTGTCAAAAAAAGCCGACAGATTGAAAGCAAGGCCATATCTCAAGAAATAATAATTTTATAATTATTAGTAACTTTGCAGTGGTTTTGGGAACGCGCCTGTTCCCAGTAAGATTGTAAGAGGCACAAAACAGCGCCTCAATAGGATAACTTTAAATTATACAATATGGCTTTTTTGACAACAAAAAACCTCAAGGGTGACATCTTCGGTGGTGTTACCGCAGGTATCGTGGCCCTGCCTCTGGCATTGGCATTTGGTATTCAGGCATTCGGTGGTATCGATGATCCAGCAGCATCGTCAATGGGTGCTCTCGCAGGTCTCGTAGGTGCTACACTGCTCGGTTTCTTCGCTTCACTCTGTGGCGGTACTCCTTCGCAGATCAGCGGCCCTACCGGTCCAATGACAGTTATCACAGCGAGCCTCATCAGTGGCGCCTGGGCTTCAAGCCAGGGCAGTTTCTCGGCTGTGCTCATCGCAATGTCACTCGCAGGAATCTTCTGCGGACTGTTCCAGATCCTCTTCGGACTAATCCGCATCGGTAAGTATGTGCGCTACATTCCTTACCCAGTATTGTCGGGCTTTATGTCGGGTATCGGCGTAATCATCATCCTTCAGCAGATCTACCCGCTGATTGGTATGAAGAGTCCAGTGATGGTTGTTGATATGATCGCACAGTTCCCTGAGAAGGTCACTGAGATAACAACATTCATCCCACTGTTGCTCGGCTTGGCAACAATCGCTATCGTACAACTCTTCCCTCTGGTAACAAAGAAGGTGCCTGCAACTCTTGTGGCACTCATCGTAGTCACTGTTGCATCGCTCTTCACTGGCATCGATGAGAAGCTCACCATCGGTAACATCCCTGCAGGACTCCCAATGCCATTCTTTACAAAGGTTGAGCTCGACGGTCTGAACTGGTGGGCACTGATCAACGCTGCCCTCGTGCCTGGTCTTACCCTTGCTGGTCTTGGTTCTATCGACACACTGCTCACATCGGTTGTTGCTGACAACATCACAAAGACTCACCACAACTCCAACCGCGAGCTTATCGGTCAGGGTATCGGTAACGCTATGGCAGGTATGTTCTGCGGTATCGCCGGTGCTGGTGCTACAATGCGTACTGTTGTGAACGTGAAGTCTGGTGGTCGTACACAGATTTCTGGTATGATCCATGCCATGTTCCTCCTTGCTATCCTGCTCGGTTTGGGTTCATTGGTAAAATACGTTCCGCTGTCGGTTCTCGCTGGTATCCTCATCACCGTTGGTTGGGGCATCATCGATTTCCGTGGTTTCAAGGACTTGAAGCGCATCCCTCGTTCTGATGCATTCGTGTTGCTCACAGTGTTCCTCATGACAGTATTCGTTGACCTTCTCACAGCAGTAGGTATCGGTATGGTCATCGCTTGTGTATTATTCATGAAGCGTATGGGCGACCTTGCCGAGGGCAGCTATGTCACAATGGATGCAGCTGAGCCTGAGAGTCCTTGGGCTGATGAGGGTGGCATCCCTGAGGAGATAAAGCATCATATCTTCATCGAGTGTTTCCACGGTCCTATCTTCTTCGGTAGTATCTCGGGCTTCAATAAGGTGATGCACCAGGTGCCTGACGAGGCTGAGGTGGTGATTCTCCGTATGAAGCGTGTGAAGTTCATGGACCAGAGTGGTGTTTACGCTATGGAGACAGCCATCAAGGAATTGCAGGATAGCGGTAAGCTTGTGCTGATGACCATCATCCAGCCTCAGCCACGAATGATTCTCGAAGAGATGAAACTCATCCCAACGGTAGTTCCACAGGAGAACACCTTCGAGACCTTCGAGGATGCTACTGAGTTCCTGAAGGAGTTGTATAAGAAGTAAAAAAAACAGCCCCTCCCTGCCCTCCCCTTTAGGGGAGGGTGTTGTATCTACTCTTTCTAACAATGCGAGTTCCGACATGAGAGGGGGGCTTTCGTTTTTGTTAAATTTCTAATGAAATTTTGTCAGTTTGCTATTTTTTAGTATATTTGCAGAGCAAATAGCGATAAAATTCAAAAAATCGACTTATATACAAACTAATTTAAAAAATCAAAGCATGAAAAGATTTACTCTTTTACTTGTGGCTGCAATGATGACACTCGTGTCGTTTGCACAGGCTCCAAAGGGACAGGCGGTGAACAAGCCTATCACCAAGGAGATGATGAAGCAGATGCGTCATCAGCAGCCTGATGCCTCATTGTTGAGTGCCGCACAGAAGCAGCACACAGTGGGTATGGTGCAGAACGGTAAGATGAAGCTCAACGCCAAGACTGCCGCAAAGAGCACCATGAAGGTGAACAACAAACTTGCTCAGCAGGTTGCTGGTAAGCAGGTGAAATTCAACGGTCGCCAGTTCGATGCTCAGAAGATGACGAGCATGAAGGACCGTATGAAGGCAAAGCGTGCTTCTATGAAGAACGGTGCTGTTGCTCCACGCAAGGTGGGCGGCACTACTCTTGTAGAGGCTCCTGAAGGTCTTGAGACAGAGACCTACCAAGCCAGCGGTTTCAGTTTCATGGACTATGCTCAGGTCAACTTCGACGTAGAGGTGGGCATGGACGGCAACGACATGTACATCAAAGGTTTGTTCCGACTTACTCCTGACGCATGGATCAAGGGTGTGAAGAACGGCAACACCATCACCTTCGCCAAGGATCAGTTCATGGGCGAGGCTGAGATTATGGATATGTATTCAGGCGAGTCTATGGGCATGTTCCCTGTATGGCTTGAATATACAACCGACTTCGAATCATACTGCGACATCGTACTCACAGTAAACCCAGACAATGGTGTTATCGACGATGCTCAGGGCGGTATCCTCGCTTTTGCTCTCAATGACGATCTTGATGTGGCTGACGCATTCCAGTACCTCCGCCTTACCCCTGGTGGTGCTATCGACGATGCTGACCATCAGCTCGTTACTCCTCCTGCTTATGCTCAGCAGTGGGGTGTTGACATCAGTTCATTCAGCATTTCAATGGACAAGCAGCAGTCTAACACTGGTTTGATGGCTATCGACGGCAATGACTTCTATGTACAAGGCCTCTGTCCAAACGTAGGCGGATGGGTAAAGGGTACTCTCGGTGCCGACAATAAGGTGACATTCCCAATGGGCCAGTTTGTGGGCACATTCATGGGTGTTTACGATATCTGGTTCATGGCTACCGACCCAACAGGCGAGGAGGCTAACCTCCGCGATGCTGTTGCTACATGGAATGCCGATGAGCGTACTCTGACCTTCGACGACGACTCTTGGATTGTAGAGAATGCCAACCCAGTGGCAATGTTCTACCTCGACGTTTACTCTGATGTATTCGTTGAACCAATGGCAGACGACCGCACACTGGTTATCCCACCAGCTGGTCTTGAGACAAAGACATACAACACTACTGTTGCTTCACTCGGTCACTATGAGTATGCTAACGGCTCTTACGATGTAAACATCGGTTTCGATGGCGATGACGCCTACATGCAGGGTCTCCTCTTCTTCGCTCCTTCGGCTTGGATCAAGGGTACTCGCAATGCTGACGGTAGCCTCACATTCGCAAAGAACCAGTACATCGGTACTGTTCAGGGCTACGACGTATATGTTGTTCCTTGTTCTGACGAATACGAAGATAACCCAGCAGAAATCTATGACTCATTTACCTTCACTTACGATGCTGAGAAGGATACCTATTATTATATAGAGCAGAACACCAACATTTCATTCTCTGTTGCTCCTGAGTCAACCGATGCTGTCGAGATTGTGTTCAATGTAGTGATGAAGGGCCCTGATGCTCCTGAAGAGGAGGAAATCAACACTGACGTAATCTATGAGCAGCCTGAGGGCGAGCTTAAGGTTTACACTCGTGCCGGTGGTGCTTACTACACATTCTGGGGCTATCTCGTAGATACCGTACAGGGTGGAACATCAATCAAGGTCGTTACCAACGGCAATGATGTTTATATGGAGAACCCTATCTCACAGGCACCTGTTGAGGGTGGCACTTGGGTGAAGGGTACCCTCGAAGGTAACAAGATCCACATGCCTTTGAAGCAGTGCGTTCTCTATGATGAGTGGTCGGGCTATGGCTATATGACTGCTACATTCCGTCTTGGAACAGTTTATGACGAGTGGTCAGACCAGGAGATCTTCACTTATGTGATGACCGACGATACAGAGGTGACATTCACCATCAACGAGGATGGCACTATCACTATGGATCAGACTTCAGAGATTGATCCTGAGTATGGTTTGGCTGATTTCATCTACGGTCTTGCCTACACCGACGATAAGGCATGGGGCGAGTTCGGCGACTACAACTCTGTTTATACCCTCTTCGACGAGGAGATTACTCTCCTTCCTGAGGGTTTAGAGACTGAGACATGGGCATTCATGTTCGAGGATGAGTATGACTACTCTTCTGCACGCACAGTGAATGTTGCTATCGACGGCGATAAGATGTATATCGAGGGCATGTCTGAGTTCCAGCCTGAGGCTGTGATGGTTGGTACCATCGACGGCGACAAGGTGACATTCGCAAGCGATCAGTTCCTTGGCGAGGCTTACAGCTATCTCGGCTATGGCGTATTCGCTAATGTCTCTACCGAACTCGTCTACGACGAGGTTTACGAGGAAGAGTACGAGACTCTCGTATTCGAATATCTCCCTGAGTACTCATTCAAGTATAACGCTGCTGACAAGACTCTCACCTCGGACGAGGGTGTTGCTTTCATCGTCAACGCTGGTAAGGGTGCCGACGATATTCTCTATATCTCAATGGCTAAGAAACCTCGTCTCAACTACTTCGAGGAGATTCCTGCTACACCTGCCGACCCTGAGTTCCTTGACTACAGCGAGTGGTTCGATGGCTATGGCTACGACATCGTGACCTGCAACATCAAACTCGAGGATGTCAACGGCAAGTACATCAACCAGGATAAGGTGTTCTACACTCTCTGGGTGAAGATCGACGGTGAGGCTGAACAGTTCGTATTCGATTCTTACGACTATGTTGGTTTCGAGGAACTCGGCATCAGCGAGATGGTAGAGGTTCCTGTCAACTTCGAGGTTCTTGACGCTGAGGGCTATCAGGACATAGCAGCAGGTGCGTCGGGCATCTGTATCTACCAGACTGGTTTCGACGACTTTGGTATCCAGACCATCTACTACGGTGGTGACGAGCGTCGCACATCTAACATCGTATGGTGGAACAATGGCGAGGCTAACAGCATCAAGGATGTGAATGCTGGTTCTGAGAATCTGATCTACGACCTCCAGGGCCGCAAGCTTCAGAAGCTCCAGAAGGGCGTCAACATCATCCGCAAGGATGGCAAGACATTCAAGGCTGTCATTAAGTAAATAAGCATACCCCCTCCCTCCCCTCTCCCACGGAGAACCGGAGAGAGGGGTATGTCGTTTATAAGCTCGCCATCTAATGGCAGAGCACAAACACCCCATCACAATGAATAACTTATTCCAGAAACTATATGCTATGGTTGCCGCACTCTTTTGTGCGACAACCATTTCTGCTGCTATACTCCCTACCGGACTCGAGGTACAGGAGTATATCCTCACAGCACAAGACTTCGACAATGGCAAGGTGACTTACGATGCGAAGATTGCCTTCGATGGCAATACCGCCTACCTCGGCAACTTTGCCTTCAATGCCAAGGACTGCTGGATTCAGGGCACAAAGAATGGCAACACCATCACCTTCCCTGAAGAGCAGCTCATGACTACTACCGAGGATGGTACCGAGATTTGGTTCTATGGTGTCACCGTAGGCACTGACGGTGTTTCAAGCAACGACTTCGTACTTACCTACGACGCTTCTGCCAATGAGTACCTGGCTTCAAGCGGACTGATGCTCACCATGGGCAAGCCTACCGCTTCGTCGCTCAACTATCTCGAGATTCTCGAGGATGTGCTTCTCTCAAAGACTGGCCGTGTCATCGAACCTGAGGTGAACATCAACACCAATATCATCACTACACAGCCTGCCGGCGAACTGAAGGTATATACTCGTTCGGGCGGTGCCTACAACAACTTCTACAACTCTCCTTCGTTCACTCTCCAGGATGGCATGGCCCTCAACATGGTCTATGCTGCCGACAATGTGGTTTACATGCAGGCGCCTATCTCTTATGCCGGCACTACCAACTGGGTGAAGGGATATATCGAGGGCAACAAGATCCACATGCCTCTCTATCAGAGCATCGTGAAGAGCAACAACAATAACTATGGCATCATCGGTGTTTGTCGCTGGAACCGCACTCACACCTTCCTTGAGCCTTATCTCCGTGCTACAGAGATGACATTCACCATCGACGAGGATGGCGTCATCCGTCAGGATGGCGACGATGCCTACTGTCTGCTCTGGTCTATTGATATGTCGTGGAGCAACTATGCCGACCTGAACAGCGTCTATACTCCTAACACCGAGCTCGTGAGCCGCATCCCTGACGGTCTTGTCAAGGAGGAGATGGCTATGCATTACAAGGTGAACCCTGAGAACAAACCTCTCCAGGATGCTAACATCGTGCTCACCAGCGCTATCGATGCTGAGAACGGTAAGTTCTATCTCGCCGGACTACTTACATCCGATCCTGACGCTGCCATCGTGGGCTCTATCGAGGGCAACACCATCGTGTTCCCTTCAAGCCAGTATCTGGGTGTGGCTGGCAACACCATACTCTATTTCTCGGCTGCCAACTATCATCTCGAACCAATGGACTTCGGTGGTGTTACCTATAACCTCACCCGTCCTGAGTATCTCAACTGTCTGACAATGACTCGCGACGATAACGGCGTATGGAACGTGCCTGACAATGTGGGAATATTCCTCACACAGGGCATGCCTAACGAGCAGTCGCTGAAATACTACATGCTGGCTTATCTCAACCCAGCGATATCTACCTACAACGAGCACCCTGCCGTGCCTCGCGATCCTGAAATCGTACGCTACACCACCGACATGGCGGGTGGCGGCTACGACTGCATCAACCTGCGTATCATCCCTGAGGATGTCGATGGACAGTTCATCAACCCACAGCGCTTGGCTTACCAGCTCTTCGTGCAGGTTGACGGACAGACCGAACCTTACATCTTCTATAAGGACGAGTACCAGATAGCACAGGACATGGAGGTCATCCCATTCATCTTCTCTTGCCGCGACCAGTCTAACGCTACCGACATCGCTGTCGGCGGTACCGAGGTGTATCTCTATCAGACTGGCTTCGACAATATCGGTGTTCAGGTAATCAACTACAGTGGTGGCGAGGAGCATCGCTCAAACCTCGTATGGTGGAAGGATCCTACCGATAATCCAGACAATCCGGACACTCCGGATAATCCGGACAACCCAGACAACCCGGGCGATGATGATCCTAACGCTCAGTCAATAACATGGGGTTATTACAACGGCACTCAGGATCTTGGCACTTGGGGTACCGACAAGAGCGAGACTTATTATGTTGCGATGAAGGTGAACGACCCATCACTCGTGGGTAGCAAGGTCACAAAGGTACGCATCCCTGTGGCAAGCACTGATGTCACCGACTGCCATCTGTGGTTCACACGCGGTTCTCTTGCCTCGGCTTCTGGTCAGGGCACTAACGATGCCGTAAACGTAGAGTTCACCCCTACCGACACATGGACCGAGGTGGAACTCCCTGAGCCATTCGTCATCACCGAGGGCGACTTCTTCGTGGGTATCACCTTCACAGCATCTGCCACAGCCTTCCAGCCATTGCTCCTCATGCCTTCAGATCTGTTGGAAACAACATATATCAAGACTTCCCGCACTTACCGCAAGTGGACCGACCTGGGCAAAGCCCCTGGCGCTTGTCTGCCATTGCAACTCACCGTTCGTGGTAATGTGGTGAAGGAGAATGCAGTAAGCATCGTTGCTCTCGACAATGTATATGTGAAGCACGACAATGAGGGTAGCACAAAGGTTATCGTTGCAAACAACGGTGGTAATGTTGTCACCGACATCGACTGGTCGTACACCGTAAATGGTACCACCAGCGAGGGCCATGCCGATGTGGCTATCGCTGCCGACTACTACGGCCAGCAGGGTTCATTCACACTCACCACGCCTGCCATCGCTGACAACGGCGAGTACGAGGGTACTCTCACCATCGTCAATGTGAACGGCAAGGCTAACACCAGCAACAGCGTGAGTGCTACTCACATGGTGAAGGTCATGAACGTAGTGCCAAAGAAGCGCGTCCTGATGGAGGAATACACCGGTGCATGGTGCGGCTTCTGCCCTTCGGGATATATCGGTATGAAACTCATGAACGAGCGTCATCCTGGCGAGTTCATCTGTGCTTCATATCATAATGGCGATGCAATGCAGATCACAACAAACTATCCTTCGCCTGTCGATGGATTCCCAACAGCATATCTCGACCGTGACCACTTCACAGATGCATATCTCGGAGACACTCGCAAGGATATGGGTATCGAGGAGACATGGGCTGAGCAGTGCAAGGAACTCTCACCTCTGAATGTCGATGTTGTGGCCGACCTGAACAGCACCACTGGCGAAATCACTGCCAATGCCACCTTCGAGGCTTGCGACGATATGACCGGTACAAACTATGGTGTGGCTTATATCATCACTGCCGATGGACTCACCGGTTCGGGCACTCAGTGGCGTCAGCACAATTATTACAGTTATGCTTATCAAGGTGGTGCTTACAGCGGTATGTACAACGAGGGAATGGATATGTTCAACAATGGAGCAGAATATCAGTTCCTTGTCTATGATGATGTAGCCATCGCCACATCATGTCCTGGCAGCGAGACCATCAGCGGAGTCATCAACA
>JAUNIK010000524.1 GCA_030523505.1 Prevotellaceae bacterium
CTGGCTACTTCTCCACAACCGTAAACAAAATTATCAACCCTCAAAAAAATTCTACGATTATGAGCACAGCTATTGGAATTGCAAATTTATATCGGGCTACATACTGCTATTGTTTACAGATTTAGCCCGATATTTTTCAAATAATAGTCAGTTTGTTGAATCGTCATGAAATCTTCAGGACTGCAGATGTCTTAAGATTGGCGCCCTTTGGATAGGTAATGACAAGACCGTCGGCAGTTTGTTTCCAGCGCAGCTTGCCATTGTAGCCGAGCAGAGATACCGACCTTATTTTCTTGCCTCCAAGATACTTTGAGCCTTTAGCCATTGAATGGATGGTGATGGTCTGACCTTCTTCAGGGACATTCATGGTGAAAGCATAGAGAGCACCGTTCTTGCCGACAGTGAAACGAATGTCCTGTGAGTCGAACTCAAATTCGGCATGTTTCTTGCCAAGTCCTCCTCCAGGCAGGCATTTCAGCTTGCCATTCACTACCTCTCCTTCACCGAGTGTTGTCCATGCCTTGCTGCCATAGACAGCCTCTCCATTGAGCGACATCCATTGACCTACTTCCTCAAGCATTGTAACACAGGCATCCTCGATACTTCCGTCGGGTTTCATGCAGATGTTCAGACAGGCGTTGCCATCGCGACAGATAGCTTCGATGATGAACCGTATCATTGAGCCAGCATCGTAGGTGAAGCCAGGAGCATAGAACCAGTCGCCTACAGGAGCTTCGCGAATCCAAGGCTGAGAGGCATTGATAGTATCAGGGAAATCAAATTCGGCGGTATTTACAGCGCCATTGGTCGTACGACGGAACTTGATGATACTGAAAGTATTAACCTCGCCACGCTTTTTCAGACAGCGATTGTAATAGTCGGCCATGACAGTCTGCATGGCATTGCATTTGAAACCAGTTCCTGTGCCATTGCCTGTGAATGGACCCTGAACTGTTCCATCAGTGTAGATGAAGTCGGGATCGTAGTTGGCTGTAACGTCCATCATGCGCAAAGCCCACTGGGTAGCATACCATTTGGCATAGTCGAGATGGCGCCAGAAGATACCTGCCTTGGCTGGAGACCATCCAGTGTGAGCTTTTTCCTCAACTGTCTCATACTCTCTGAGGTCGATGCCATAGAGCATTCGCGGGTCGTAGCCTTCCCACCACTTGCCCTTGCCGTCAGCGAGTGTAAGATTGCCATCGTAGGGCACGCCTGCTTTATCGCCGCTCTTGTCGCTGCCAAAGGCTGTTTGCCACCACCACCAAGTATATTCATGATGGAATGTCACTCCATAGTGCATGTTATACTTGTGGCAAGCATCGACCCACTCACGAAGCAAGTCGCGCTTTGGACCGATATTGACGGAGTTCCATGGCTGGTAGCGGGAGTTCCATAGATCGTAGTTGTCGTGATGAACTCCCTGTATCATAAGGAATCGTGCTCCTGCCTTCTGATAAAGCGCTGTGAGTTGATCTGGGTCGAGTTTAGTAGGGTTCCACGTGCGCAACACGTCCTTATATCCCACCTCCGAGGGATGTCCATAACGCTTGAGATGATTCTGATAGGCATGATGTTCCTCCTTATAGAGATTACGTGCATACCAGTCGCCACTTTCACCTGCCGATTGAGGTCCAAAATGTACCCAGATGCCGAACTTTGAGTCGCGCAGCCATTGAGGGGTTCCTGGATAGTTCTCTTCTATCGACTCCCAATTGGGCTTAAATGGGCCGTCGGTGATAGGCAGGGCAATGTCAACCTCCATAAACGTATTGCTATCTGCCATCTTTACAGAGTTAACGGCCTGTTTCGCTGTCACATCAGGGATTGGTGGCAACTGTGCGGGCAACACGTCGTCGTTGTGCTGCGCCATGACATATCCAGCCTGGCAGACACATGCCAGTAATAATGTTATCGTTTTATTCATAGTATGATGTGTGTATTATGTTTTTGACTCGCTGCAAAGATAGTGTACAAAAGTGATAATGAGATAGGAAAAAATCGACTTTCCTTTGAAGTTTTCAATTTTGCTGAATAAAACACTTATTCCGAGATTGTTTGGCAATGAAGAAAAGCTATTAATCACTAAAGGGGTGTTCTATTAATTCATAAATTCGAGTGTAAGTCGTTCCGCAAGAGTC
>JAUNIK010000525.1 GCA_030523505.1 Prevotellaceae bacterium
GATGGTTCTTCAAAGTTCGCTCCAGACGTACGTTGGGGTTTCTTCCCATCAGCATCTGCAGGTTGGCGCGTATCTGAGGAGGCGTTCGCAAAGAATTCATTCCTTAGTGTATTCGATAACTTGAAGCTCCGTTTGTCTTATGGTGTGCTCGGTAACTCGGCAGTATCTGACTATGCTTACCAGTCATTCTATGAGACAGGTTATGCAGTAATGGGTGGTGTTAAGTCTCCACGTTTCTACCTCAACCACCTTCCAAATATTGGTGTTACATGGGAAACTACAAAGACATTCAACGTAGGTATTGACTTCGCTACATTGAACAACCGTCTTTATGGTACTATCGACTTCTACAACAAGTACACTGACGGTATCCTCTATAGCCCTTCTATCGGTTTGACATACGGTGATAAGACAGCCCCTCTGATGAACCTTGCTGAGGTTAGCAACCGTGGTCTTGAGTTGACAATCGGTTGGAACGACCGCGTAGGTGATTTCACATACGGTGTTTCTGTAAATGGTACATGGAACCGCAACCGTGTTGAGAAGTATAAGGGAACATGGCAGTATGGCTGGAACGAGAATGGTGTTTACTTCTCTAACCTCGGTGAGGTTTCTGCAGGTGGCAACCAGCGTATCGTAGAAGGCCATCAGATCAATGAGTGGTATCTCACTCCAACTTACTCAGGTACAGGTAGAGGCTTCGCTGCTGACGGTATCAATGGTGGTCCTAAGGATGGTATGATCCGTACAGAGGCTGATATGGAATGGGTTAAGGCTATGATCGCAGAAGGTCATGAGTTCCTTCCAAAGCGTACAGTTGCTAAGAACGGTATCTGGTATGGTGACCTTATCTATGCAGATACAAACAAGGATGGTACATATGGTGGTTCTAACGACCAGGAGTTCCAGGGCATCTCACGCACTCCTAAGTTCAACTTCGGTATCCAGGCACGCGCTGCATGGAAGGGTATTGATGTTTCTATGAACTGGGGCGGTGCTACAGGCTTCGGTACATACTGGGAGGAAGTAGGTCAGAACTCTTCTGACGTTGTTTACGGTCTTTCTGTTCCACAGGAGATTGCTGACAACTACTACTCAGCTGACAATATCAACGCTAAGTACCCACGTGTCGTACTCGCTAACGATACACAGAACACTGGCATTCAGAACACATTCTATTTCCAGAAGTGTGACTTCATGAAGCTCCGTAACTTGACAGTAGGTTATACATTGCCAAAGAACTTGACACATACTATTTACTGTCAGAACGTACGTGTTTACTTCTCAGGCGAGAACCTCTGGACAATCACAGGCTTTACAGGTCTTGATCCAGAAATGGCAGCAGGTTCAGGCTACACAACAATGCGCCAGTTCGCATTCGGTCTTAACGTAACATTTTAATTAATAAGGAGAAAATCTATATGAAAAATATATTCAATAAAGGTCTTGCAGCTGTAGTCATCCTTGCTGGTGGTATGATGCTTGGCAGCTGTAGCTCCGACTTCCTTGATACAGTTCCTGGTAACAAGGTTTCTACAGGAAACGTATGGACATCAAAGAATATGGCTAACGCTGTAGTAACAGGTGCATACGAGCGTTTCGAGTGGGAGCACAACGGCGATATGGGTCGTTACAAGTGGGATAACTGGTGCGAAATCATGGACGAGGACGTTAACTGGACAGGTGACTGCCAGTTCAAGATGGGTTCTGCAACAGCTACTTCTGATATCTTCAAGAATGTTTGGAAGATGACTTATGAAGAAATTTATCGTACTTCAAATGTTATTGTAAACCTTGATCAGGTACCTGATATGAGCGACGACGAGAAGGCTCGTGATATCGCTGAGATGAAGGTGCTCCGTGCTTGGGCTTACTATCGTGCAAACTGCTTCTATCGTGGTATTCCTATCTATACTGAGCCAGTAGAGTATGGTAAGGCAGATAAGGGTCGTAACACTGTTGATGAGGTTTGGGCTCAGGTTATCCAGGATTGTACAGAGGCTATCAACTGCCCTCAGCTCCCTGCTAAGTATGCTACATCAGATGGCGACTACGGTCGTATGACTAAGGGTGCTGCTTACTTCCTCCGTGCTCAGGTTTATCTCTGGCAGAAGAAGTGGCAGGAGGCTGTTAACGACTT
>JAUNIK010000526.1 GCA_030523505.1 Prevotellaceae bacterium
CTACATACAGGTTGGTGATGGCCATTTGAGCTATTGCCAGCTTACGCAAAGGTGATTCTTCACCAAGTGTGACCTTCTGCGCTATGGCAGGAAGGAAAGAAAAGCACACAAATAAAGTTAGGAAAAAATTTTTCATGGCGCAAAAGTAATATAATTATTTAAGAGATAGAGCAAAATGACACAAAAATTAAAATATTTATGGTATTTTCATTATTTTCTCATTTATTTTTTGTACTTTTGCGGTCTATTGATAAAACCTTATGAGAACAAGACTGTATAATGCTCATATTTTAACGATGGTTGCCGGGGAGGAAATCTTCCTGGGAGACATCATTATTGAAGACGGAAAAATCGTTTCTGTCGGCACTGGTTCCGCATCCGGAGAATATGATGTGGAGATAGACTGTCAGGGCAATCTGCTTATGCCAGGCTTCAAGAATGCCCATGCTCATTCGGGCATGAGCGGCTTGCGCTCGCTGGCTGATGACCTGCCCCTGAACGAGTGGCTTACAAAGAGCATCTTCCCTGTTGAGGCACGGATGACGGCAGATGACATCTACTGGATGTCACAACTGTCTGTGTTGGAATATCTTACGAGTGGCATCACAGCCTGTTTCGATATGTATATGGAGCAGGATGCGGTGGCGAAGGCAATGGACGACATGGGATTCCGCTGTGTACAGACAAGCGGCGCCAACGATTTCTCGAAGGATATTCGCGAGATGAGCCGCCTTTATGACACTTACAATGTGCCAGACTCCCTGCAGTCGTATATCCTCGGCTTCCACGCAGAATATACCACCAGCCTTGACAACCTGAAAGCCATTGCGGCACAGGTGAACGAAAAGCAGAGTCCCTGCTACGTTCATGCCTGCGAGACCTTCGAAGAAGTGGAAGGCTGCAAGCAGCGCTATGGCATGACGCCTGTACAGCTGTTCGACAGCCTGGGAATGTTCAACTATGGCGGAGGTATATATCACGGTATCTACATGAGCGAGGAGGATTTTCGCATTATGGCTGAACGGGGACTGTATGTCGTAACCAATCCCGGTTCGAATACAAAACTTGCCAGCGGAATAGCACCGATAAAGGAATACATGGAGCGCGGCATACCTGTCGCCATCGGTACTGACGGCCCGGCATCAAACAACTGCCTCGACTTCTTCAGGGAGATGTTCCTCGTAACAGGCTTGGCAAAGTTGCGCGAAAAAGATGCTGCTGCCATCGACGCCAAGGAAATATTGAAAATGGCAACGGTGAACGGTGCAAGGGCTATGCACCTGAAAGACTGCGAGACACTGGCGGCAGGCCAGAAGGCTGATATCATAATGATGGTTCTAAACAGAACATCAAGATGACAATGGTAAATGGAAAGATACTGTATATGGACGGAAAGTTCCTGTATGCTGATGCCCATAAGATATACAAAGAGGTTGAAAGGGTTCAGAAAAGACTGGGAATGAAGAATTAAGACATTTAGTAGATGGACAAGAATCTATTTGCATATACTCCATATAAGCACGGATTTACCACCGATGTGCAGACAGAAATCATCCCTGCCGGACTGACAGAGGAGATTGTAAGGCTCATCTCTGCCAAGAAAGGCGAGCCCGAATGGCTGCTTGAATTCCGCCTGCGTGCTTTCCGCCATTGGCAGACCATGAAACAGCCCGAATGGGGACACGTCAATCTTCCCCCGATAGACTATCAGGCCATATCGTACTATGCTGACCCTATGGCCGGAAAAGAGAAGAATAAAGGGAAGAAGGAGATTGACCCTGAACTGGAAAAGACCTTCGACAAACTGGGCATACCGCTGGAAGAGCGTCTTGCTCTTTCAGGCGTTGCCGTCGATGCCATCATGGATTCTGTTTCGGTAAAGACTACATACAAGGAGAAACTCAAGGAACTTGGCATCATCTTCATGTCCATCGGTGAAGCCGTGAAAGAACATCCTGACCTCGTCAGGGAATATCTCGGCAGCGTGGTGCCTTACCGCGACAACTTCTTTGCTGCCCTGAACTCTGCTGTTTTCTCCGACGGTTCTTTCGTTTATATCCCTAAAGGTGTCAGATGCCCCATGGAACTGAGTTCCTATTTCCGCATAAATGCTGCCGGTACAGGACAGTTCGAGA
>JAUNIK010000527.1 GCA_030523505.1 Prevotellaceae bacterium
CGGCACACACCTGATACATGCCGTAAGTAGGGTCGATGGCCACCACATTGTCCACACCGGGACAGCAGAAAGCCCGATACACCAAATCAATGGCCTCGTCACTGCCGTTGCCGAGGAATATGTTTTCGGGTGCTACGTTCTTTACCGTGCTGATACGTTCCTTCAGTTCCTCTTGCAAAGGATCGGGATAGCGGTTATAGGGACCGTTGAACGGGTTCTCATTGGCATCAAGGAAAACGTGTGCCACGTGACCACTGTATTCGTTACGGGCACTTGAGTATGGTGCAAGAGACCATATATTCGGTCTTACTAAATCTTTAATTGTTCGCATATTCTTTAATTTCTTTTATTCTTTCCAACGCTTCCATCAGGCGTGCACGCTGTGTGGCGAGGTTTATGCGGATGCATTTTTTGTCTCCGTACATTGCGCCGCCGTTGATATATACGTTGGTATTTTCGAGTATTTGTTTCGTGAGTTCATCGCCGCTCATTCCCGTCTCTTCCACATCGACCCACATGAGGTATGTTCCTTCGAGGGGATAAACCTTCCACTTGGGCAGGTTGTCTTCAATGAATCTTTTGACGATGTTATAGTTGTCATAGATGTATCTGTTCAACTGCGTCAGCCATTCCTCACCTTCAGTGGTATATGCTGCCTGCAATGCTGTAATTCCCAAAGGACCGACGTCGCATACCTCATTGATGTTTACTGCGCGGTTGACTTTTATGTGTATCCTTCGATCGGGAATTATCATGTTGGCTATCTGCAGACCTGCGATATTGAAAGCCTTAGAGGGCGATGTGCATACGACATAGTTTTCATCGACGGCAACGGTTCCGAATGGGGTATATCTTATGTCCATATCGGGATTGATGAACTCGCAGTGTATCTCGTCGGAAATAACAAAGACACCGTGCCTGTGGCATATCTCTGCCATCTCAGCCATTTCTTCCCTGCGCCAAACATGCCCCGTTGGATTGTGAGGATTGCATAGCAGGAACACTTTTACCTTCGGGTCGGCACAATGCTTCTCGAAGTCGTCAAGACTAACAGGTATCTCTTCCACGACACAGCCGTTGTTGCGTATGCTTGAGAAAAAGCAGTTATATGCCGGAGTATGCATGAGCACCTTGTCACCCGGTTGGGTCATAGCCTTTATTATTGCCGAAACAGCAGGTACCACGCCGGGGGTGTAAATGAACCACTCCTTCTTCATCTGCCATCCGTGACGACGGTGAAACCAGTCGATGGTTGACTGATAATAGGAATCGGGAACATAGGAATATCCGAAACATCCATGCTCAACGCGCTTCAGAACGGCTTCTTTCACACAGGGTGCAGTTTCGAAATCCATATCAGCAACCCACAGGGCAATAGCTTCCTTACCGTCCTTCATGGAGGCATCCCAGCTGTCCCATTTGTAGCTGTCGGTACCTATGCGGTTTGTTATCTTATCGAAGTCGTATTGTCGCATTTGCGGGTTGTTTCTGGTTTTCGTCAAAAATAGTCTCTCCAATCTTTCCCTCTACTATTATCTCTCCTGATGTGGGGTTCTTGATGCTATGAACGTCGCCCTTTATGTTGCCGTTCACCGTAGAGTATTCAAAGAGCAGGTTGGCATCATCGCCAAAGGAACAGTCCTCAAGGGTTAGGCCGTCAACATAGCAGAGCAGCTGCTCACCAGTCAGGTGACATCTTACAAGCTTGATGTTCTTGGCATACCATGCAAAGTATTCTCCGTTAATCTCGCTGTCGTATATCGTCACATTCTCTGCCTCCCAGAAGGCATCCTTAGAATTGAGCACGGCATTGTGTATCTCCACGTTCCTGGCATACTGAAAGCTGTAGTTTCCGTCCTGACGATAGTTGTCTATCCTTACGTTCTCACAGTGCATGCCCAGGTAGTCACATTCCTTTATTGTGATGTCGCGAATAGTGATATCTTTGCAGTCCCACAGTGTCTCGAGTGCGTTGTTGAAGGTGCAGCGGTTTATCTCTATGCCCTGCATGCGCCTGAACATCTTCGGAGCATCGACTATGCAGTCGTTCATCAGGCAGTTTTGGGAATACCACAACGACGAGCGGGCACTCTCGTTGAAATAACAATTGGTGATGCGGAATCCGTAGTTCTCCC
>JAUNIK010000528.1 GCA_030523505.1 Prevotellaceae bacterium
ACCATAACAAGGGATAATAAAATAAACCCAGGGCGGTAACCCTGGGTTTTATTGTTGTGAAACGTCGTTTGCTCGACTTATACATTCTTTGAGATAATCTTGTTGGCGCCAGATGTAATCTGGAGAGCTTCTGGATGCTCCTTGATGAACGAGTCGATGTGGCGGATTCGCTTCTCGTCGTAAACCTCATCGAAGGCAATGAGGATGCCAGTCTCCTCAACATCACCGAAACCGTAGTTGATGGCTGTTCCAAAGAGTTTCATTGTTGGCGAGAGGTTCATATATGCATTCACCAATGGAGGAATGTTGTAACCCATCTTGCGAATCTCCTGGTTGAGAATGCGGTAATCCTCGCGGAAGTTGTGTTTGCAGAACAACGCTTCGAACTCTTTCTCGTCGTGCTCAAGCTGGAGAGGCTTCATTGGAATGATGAGATTCTCCTTATCGTCGAAGTATTTCTTGAGGAAGAAGAGAATCATGTCGCGGCCCTTGCGGATGTAAGAAGGATACATGGTCATCTTGCCGAAGAAATATTTCACCTCAGGGAAGATTACTGTCAAAGCTCCAAGTCCATCCCAAAGGTTGTCCAAGGCGAAGATGCTCTTTGTGTTCTTACGCACATTCTGATAGTCGAGCGATACAAACGAGCGACCGAGCTCTGCTGTGTAAGGCATATATTCGTCGAGGAATTTCTGAGAGAACTTGAACATATGGCTTGTTGCGAGGTTTGGCTGTCCGTCTTCACGGATCTCCCAGTCACGACCGAGCAGATAACGGTAGCCACCGATAATCTCCTGTGCCTCAGGATTCCATACGATGAGCTGTTTGTAACAGTTCTCACAAGTGTCGAACTCGTCGATATCTACTGATTTACCCGTACCACCACCTGCTGCAAGGAATGCCTCTTCACGAAGGCGACCTATCTCTTGCATCACGTTTGGTGCATTATGAGCTGTCACGATATACACCTCGTTAGCACTCTTGTTGGTTGTACGCAACTGCTTGTCGAGAGTCAACTCTGCCGCCAACAGTTCTTTTGGTACGGGCTGGATAATTGGTTCTTCCATTATATTATTCTTACTTCTTACTTTTTTCTGTAATTCGGGTAAACCGTTCGTTGTCGGTTGACCTTAAAGTTTATACACTTCCTCCTTCACCCACTGAGCCCATTCGTTCTGAGTCTTTGACTTGTCGAAGGTAGCTACAGGTATTGGTTTGCCAATGGTGATGGTGAATGTCTTATGACGGTTCTTCAGCATTTCGTCAACAAGGAAGAGCATGGCAATGTTGAACTTGATGCCCAGTTTCTTGCTGATGTTGGCTAATCGATAGAAGAACTCCGAGTTTTGGCCATCAAAATGTATTGGGACGATATCTCTGCTGGTCTGAATACTCTTTGAAATGAATGTCTTTTTCCATTCGAGGTCTTTTACTACTCCGTTCTGCTTGCGACTGCAAATACCGGCAGGGAACATCAGTACATGATTGTCAGCTTTGAATGTAGCCTCTACGAGAGCAGGGAACGTACGGCCGTTCTTGCCGGTTTTATTGATGCCCACACAGAGAGGAGCAAGGCCAGGGAGATTCATCAGCAGGTCGTTTACCAGATATTTGAATTGGCCGTTGTATTTCTTTCCGATTACTGAACCAATGGCAATGCCGTCGATGCCGCCAAGAGGATGATTGGAAACGAAGGTGTAGAGTTTCCCATCGTTAGCATCCGGCAGATTCTCCTCACCAACGATGTTGAGTGTGGCATCAACATAATCCACTGCATCGCAAAGCCACTGAGTACCCGTGATATCTTTCTCACGTACAAGGAACACATTAACCCAGTCCTGATGAATCAGTCTCTTTAGAGCACTTACAACAAAGCGAGGTACAAAACGAGCCTTTGCGCCCATTTTGTCCTTCAGTATTTTGTCAATGTCGATAGTGATAGGCATATTTTGTTGAGTGATAGTTTCTATAAACGCATCATTTGCTTTGCAAATATACCAAAAATATTTCTTATAAGAGCATGCTTTGCAGATTATTTTCAGGTCCGTGTGTTTTTTTGTGGGTGGAATGAGGAGCAATTTGCGCGAAAATTCGTTGTCAAAGCGGTGGAATGAGGAGATTAAATCACTGTTTT
>JAUNIK010000529.1 GCA_030523505.1 Prevotellaceae bacterium
ATCTCCTTGCCCGGAATCACCGTCGTCTCTGGCAGCAACACATGGAATGAAGGCCGTGTGATGCGTGAACGGGCATTGCGGAGCACCACCATGCGAGGCCATGTAGGCCATGTGCGGAGGGCATAGTCGATGTACTCTACCTTCTCCTGCGATGATGCGTCGAGTGCCTGGTCCATGAAGTTGAAATGCTCAATGGCTATCTCGCCGGCTTCTGGCAGATCACGATAAACATGAATCAACGAATCGAGGGTTGCCATATATTTCGACTTGCGTGTTTCGCGCACATCTTCATAGCGGTCTTTCTGTGTCTGATAGAACGCAGCAAGACAGGCAGCTGGTCGGTTGCCGTGGTCTTCATACCACTTGCTTGCCATGTTGTATTCCTTTGCTTCAAAGGCTATGACATGCAGGAGGTCATTGCCGAAGGTGAGCGATCCGTCACCTTGCACGAGCAGTGGTTCGTAGTGACGGGCTTTGGTATCAGCAAGCATCTTCGGATTTTCCAGTGCCTTTGCAAAAGACTCCTTTGCCTTCTGCTCGTTGGCCGCTTTCTCCTTTGGTGACAGATAGAATGTTTCCACCTCCGAATAGTACTTTCCGAGACAGGTGTTATACACAGCGGCGAGCACTGGGTCAACATTCTCTGCACTCTTCGCCTTCTCTGCCATCTCGTCGATCATCGGCTGGATGGAATCCGGGGTGAGCGACGACTGTAACGACATCATGCTGAACTCTGCCTTAATGAGGTGTCCCCACTCTTTCTCTGTCATCGACTTGTCGGCGATGGCGTGAAGAACGGTCATGGCATCTTTCGGATGATCCTTGTCCATTGCGGATTCATACTTCTTCCACAACGATGATGTTGTCTGTCCTATTAACGACATTGGCATAAGCAGTGCAATTATTGCTGATATGATTATTCTTTTCATTTTTTCCTGTCTTTATCGGTTTTACGCAGAAAATGCGTCCTAACATCTCGCAAAAATACGAAATAAATTTCGTAGAACCAAGGATTTTAACATAAAAAGAAGGCCCACACCGTAGTGTAAGCCTTCTTTTAAGGAATATTTTCATAAGTTTCGCCTTTCAGCGATGTTCTTACTTGTTGTTTTTGATGTAATAGGTGCAACCGGTCTGCACATTTTTCAGCAGACATTTACTTGACATTGTAGCACCGCTGACACCATCAACCTTGGCTTTTGCGGCCTTCTCAACGGTCATGCCTTCCCACTTCGAGAGCATTGCCTGCTTCACCTTGGCATAATAGCCCGGTGTCTCCTTGGTGCGGAGTGGCTTCACCTTCACAATCTTTCCGTCCTTGATGAAAATCTTCACTGGAGTACCGTCAACATATCCCTTCACATCCTTGCAGATGGTGGTGGTGTTCACAACGGTCATTCCGTCTTCCTGTGTGATAGGACTGTCCTGCACAAAACTCATCAGGCTGAATGCCAGAGCAGTGCACATTATAAATATCTTCTTCATTATGATCGTTTCTGCAAAATTTCTGTTATTCTACTCATCTGGTTTGGAATACGTATCTGCTGTGGACACTTTGGAATACAGTTCTCACAGTCGGTACACTTCGTTGCCCAGGCCTTCTTCTTCAAATCGTTCTTGAAGAGCTGTGCTACCTTGTCCACATGCTCTGCATATTCAGCCGATGTCTTCTCTGGTAATGGCAGGATTCCGTCGCTGACAGCTTTGTTGTACAGTGCGAAGTTCTTTGGAATGTCAACGCCGAATGGGCATGGCATACAGTATTCACAGGCTGTGCAAGGTACTACCGGTACTCCGCTCATAGCGTCAGCAACCTTCGCCATGAAGTCGTACTCTTTCTCCGAACATGGGTCGAGTGGCGAGAATGTCTCCACATTTTCTTGGAGCACCTCCATTGTTGTCATACCTGAGAGCACGGTGAGGATGTTCTGATGCGAACCTACCCAGCGGAATGCCCAACGAGCAGGGGTGTCGTTCTCACGGTTGGCTTTCATCAGTGCCTTCTGGTCTTCTGGCACCTTTGCGAGCCATCCGCCACGCAATGGTTCCATGACAACAGCCTGGATGCCGGCCTTCTCGAGTTTATTATAGAGGTATTCTGCATCAGTGTTGCCTCGCTTGTAGTCGGCATA
>JAUNIK010000530.1 GCA_030523505.1 Prevotellaceae bacterium
CCTTGAATCGGCCGTGAAGCGTCAGCTTATGTGCGATGTGCCTTACGGTGTACTTCTCTCCGGCGGTCTCGACTCGTCGGTCACATCAGCCATAGCCAAGAAATACTCTGCCCATCGTGTGGAGTCCGACGGAGAAGAGCGCGCCTGGTGGCCACGCCTCCACAGTTTTGCTGTTGGTTTGAAGGGTGCTCCAGACCTTGCAAAGGCTCGTCTTGTGGCAGATTATATCGGTACTGTTCATCATGAGATAAACTACACCATTCAGGAAGGTCTTGACGCCATTCGCGATGTCATCTATTTTATAGAGACCTACGATGTGACTACAGTCCGTGCCTCAACACCGATGTATCTCCTTGCCCGCGTCATCAAGTCGATGGGTATCAAGATGGTTCTCTCCGGCGAGGGAGCCGACGAGGTGTTCGGCGGTTATCTGTATTTCCATAAAGCACCAGATGCAAAGGAGTTCCATGAAGAGACCGTGCGTAAGTTGGGCAAGTTGCACCTGTACGACTGTCTTCGTGCCAACAAGTCGCTGTCGGCGTGGGGTGTCGAAGGTCGTGTGCCATTCCTCGACAAAGAATTCCTTGAAGTTGCCATGGCATTGAATCCAGAGTATAAGATGTGTCCGGGCAATGTCATGGAGAAGAAACTCGTGCGTGAGGCCTTCGCCGATATGCTGCCAGAGAGTGTGGCATGGCGACAGAAGGAACAGTTCTCTGATGGAGTAGGTTACTCGTGGATTGACACCCTGAAGCAGATTACCTCCGAGGCTGTCAGCGATGAGCAGATGGCACATGCGGCAGAGCGATTCCCTATCAACACCCCGTTGTGCAAGGAGGAATACTACTACCGTTCTATCTTCGAGGAACATTTCCCAAGCGACAGTGCAGCCCGTGCGGTGCCTCATGAAGCATCAGTGGCATGCTCTACAGCGAAAGCTCTTGAGTGGGATGAGGCATGGAAGACGATGAACGACCCTTCAGGTCGTGCCGTCGCCGGAGTGCATGAGAAGGCATATCGCCCCTAACCCCTCGCCTTCGGCTCTTCCCTATCCGCCGCTCGGGGGAAGGGCGTTGAATAGTTAAATATAAAGTGTAAATTGGACTCAGGTTTTGCAGCCTGGGTTCACGAAAAAATTAGTAAATTGTCCAATTCATAGATGTGTGGTATTGCAATGATAAGGCTCTTGAAGCCTATGGAGTACTATAAGAAGAAATATGGTACAGAGGCTTATGGCCTGAACAAACTCTATCTGATGATGGAGAAACAACATAACCGTGGGCAGGAAGGCGCAGGTATAGCCTGTGTGAAACTCAACCCCGAAGCCGGTCACGAGTATATGTTCCGTGAGAAGGCGGAAGGCAAGGACGCCATAACGAAAGTCTTTGCTTCGGCTTCGCATCAGATAAACACCCCTAATGATGATGACCCTACCGGCCATACTCCCTTCATCGGCGAGTTGTATATGGGTCATCTGCGGTACAGCAC
This sequence comes from Prevotellaceae bacterium, assembly GCA_030523505.1. Classification (GTDB taxonomy): domain Bacteria; phylum Bacteroidota; class Bacteroidia; order Bacteroidales; family Bacteroidaceae; genus Prevotella. The sequence continues at coordinate 1,489 of JAUNIK010000530.1, forward strand.
CACTGGAAAGGGAGGACTGAAATATGTCCATCCCTTTTTGCGTAGAAACAACTGGAAAGCAAAGAACCTTTGTCTCTGTGGCAACTTCAATATGACCAATGTCGATGAGATATTCCATTTGCTCACCTCGCAGGGCCAGTTCCCACGAGTGTACAGCGACACCTATATCATGCTCGAATATCTCGGTCACCGTCTCGACCGCGAGGCAGAACGCAACTTTGTGGCAGCCAAGGAACAAGGATTGGAAGGACTCGACATCACAAACTATATTGATAGCCACATGGATATGGGAAATGTCCTCGCCAGTGCTATGCCTCAGTTTGACGGTGGATATGTGGTGTGCGGACTGACAGGTAGCGGTGAACTGTTCTCAATGCGCGACCCTTGGGGCATTCGTCCGGCGTTCTACTATGCCGACGATGAGATAGTGGCTATTGCAAGTGAACGCCCAGTGCTGCAGACCACCTTCGATCTCCTCACCGCCGATATTCATGAACTCCATCCTGGTGAAGCACTCTGCATCAGTCAGGCAGGCGAGATGAACTTGCGGCAGATTATCCAACCGAAGAATTTCGCAGCATGCTCGTTCGAGAGAATATATTTCAGTCGAGGCAACGACCGTGATATCTACCTCGAGAGAAAGC
>JAUNIK010000531.1 GCA_030523505.1 Prevotellaceae bacterium
GTTGAATGAGCGGTCAGAGATGTGATATCCCTGACCGTTTTTGTTGTGGAGAGGGGGCTTATCTATAATGCTTGTCGCAGAAATCCATATAGCGCTCCCAGTCGTAATCGGTTACATCATGAACACCAGCACGGATGTGATAGCCCACATGATGCATTATCGGTTCGTGAATGCCAGGCATCGTCGTTGTGCCCAGACCCTTCAGTCCATAGAGGTTATAAACCGATTCAGCCATTGCCGCTCCGAGGAATTCTCCATGCTGGTCGGCCCAGTCGTCCTCCTGAGCACTCGCCACATATACCGGACGAGGTGCTATGCAGGCAATGAGTTCATGCTGGTCGAAAGGCAGGGCATCCTCGCGGTTGGCGAAGAACTGGTATGTAGAACAGAACCACCAAGGGAAGCGTTGTGTGATAACAGCAATGTTCTCACCAGTGACGCGCTTCGACAGTGCAGCCCCCGAACAGCCAGAGTCATTGGAAATGACAACACTGAAGCGCTGATCCTGTGCTCCTGCCCATAGTGCAGCCTTGCCCTGACGGGAATGGCCCATCACAGCAACCTGCTTGGTGTTTGCCCATTGTTGAGTCTCCAGATAGTCCATCATTCTGCTATATCCCCACGCCCATGCACCGATAGAGCCCCATGAGTCAGCCCACTGGGCATGTTGCTTATAGTCAGGGAATAGCGAAATGATACTATTGTCGAGCATCTCTGCACCGTTTTCATCAGGATAGATATCATGATAGCACATTGTCATGACGGCATAGCCACGCGCGATAATCTTCTCGTAAGGGAAACGGCGGTTTTGACCACCCCGCTGCCAGTTTTCGTCATCCGGTCCCCACACCAGTGATTGATTGGGTGTGAATACTATCGACTCATCATTGATGGTGCTATGATTACCGTTGAAGTTGTAGGTGAGCATCACAGGTACCTTTCCTGTGCTGTAGTTTGGAATGAAAATCAGAGCCACCGCCTGTCTCTCACACTGTCCGTTAGAGAAAACAAACCGAACCTGCTGCATGGTAGCCTTACCGCCGAGGGCTTTCTTGTTTTCGGAAATAATCTCATATCGCGTGTTGATTTTCTCCTGACGCGTACGACCATATTCCAATGCAGAGAAATATTCCATTATCTCCGGGCGGCGTTTCTCCTCCCATTCCTTTATCGAAGTGACACGCGAGCCGTCGTGGCATAATAGAGCATCCGGCAGAACATATTCAGGTACATTCTCTTCACCGTAGTGAACCACCGGTTCATTATCGTCCTGAGCATACACAGCGCCCGTCCCTGCAAGCACCGCCAGCGACAGCATGGTAAAAACCTTGGTAAATAGATTCTTCATAATGTAATTGTTTGGGTTAGAACGCGTAATTGTTTATAATCTTCCGCAAAGTTATAAATATAATAGGTAATAAAGGCATAAAAACCTTGTCTTGCTCTGTCGATTATTCGATTACAAGTTTCTTTTTTACATCTACACAATTCTTTAATACTTTAATGCAATTTTTCGGTTTTGCTTCAAAGAGATATGGAGTAAATAGGAAATGTAGTTTTTCATTTCCAGAATATACAATCATTCCCCAATTGCAGGTTTCAAAAGCGCCATATTTTATTTGCACGGACTTTATTTGGTACCATTTCAAATTGTGTCCTTTTTTTGTGTACCATTCCTTTAAAAATATGCCATCTTCATCAATTATCAATTCTTTTATATTCCTGTTCTTTTCATTAATACAAGCCCCCAAATAAATAAGAATAATCGTACAAATACATTGAGAGATGATAAAAATAGACACCCATCCTCCAGATGAATAGAACAATATGTTGAGGAAAACATTAATAACCCAACATATACCTATGATCTTTAAGGGAGGCAAAAATCCATCTCTTGCTGTCAGTTCAAAATATGTATAATCTTCGTTCACCATATTAATTTACTCATTTTGATATATCTTTTTATACCAGCCCCTTTGTTTCGTCTGATATTCGTTGCTAAGTTACATCAATTTCCCGAAACCGCCAAATGTTTGGCTTTTTTTTTCGGAGAAGTCCTCATTCCGATTATACATTGCGCCCACTCTCACGTAAGTGACTCAAAATCTCACGATCTCACGAT
>JAUNIK010000031.1 GCA_030523505.1 Prevotellaceae bacterium
TCGTTCATCTGTGAGGTTAAATCGTCCAAGCTGTTAAGGATGTCAACACAGTTAATACCTACGGTTGCTCGTTGCTTCCAGAATTTGTATTCTACTGATGCATTCCAGAGACATACATTACGATTGGCTTCCTTGAGTTCATAGCCCGAATATGCACGCATGTCTAATGATGAAGCAAGGATAAAATGTTTTGTGATGTTGTATTTCGCTTCTGCAGAAATGCTGGCAAGCCTTGTGTTCGCCCCGTGGTGATAGTAATCGTTGACGCGGTGTGAAAGTGAATATTTTATGTCAAAATATGTGACAAGGCTTTTGTTGGAATATGATGGTGAAAGATCAAATACCAGATTGTGATTATTGCTGATACCCTTCTGTGATGAGTCGGAGCCAGCCACTTCAACATAGTTGGCCGAACGTGAGAAGTTGTATGAAGTCTTGGCATCGAGTTTCACCTCACCGATATATGTTCCGTAACTTATAGAAGCCCCGGCTAACATATTTCCATTGATATTTGTTGGCATAGTAATGCGCTGGCCAGTCTGGTTGTTGTATTTTGTATATGTGCTGAAAGCATTCTGAATGAGAGCCAGATTGGCGTTTGCCTTCAAGGCTCTACGTCGGAGCATTATATTGAAATTATGTGCGAATGACTGCTTTAGATTGCTGTTGCCCATACGGATGATCAATGGGTTGCTATAGTCTCCCGTATCCATAAGTGTTCGTATCTCAGCAAGTGTAGGAATTCCACTATAATTGAAGGAATATATTTCGCTGAATCCTTTCATGTAGCTTGCAGTGAAGGTAGGACTAACCATTAGCGAACACATGGTAGTATCGCGTGATGTACCATTTGCATAAGCCACATCGCCCCATCGCTGAACAGCCGAAACGGTCACACCCGTCATCATATAGAAAGATGATTTCCTTATGTTGATTGCCACATTGACATTATGGTCAAGATTCCTCTCGCTGTATTTGTAACTGAGGTCGTGGTCGATATCGAGTTCAGTGCTGTATATGTTACCCGAGTATAGGTTGTAATCAGATTTTTTGTTCAGGTAGTTGCATTTATACCCGAAATCCAAAGAGACGGGAAAGAGTCCATTGATTCTTTTCCCCAATCCTACATTCAGTGCTGTTTCGCCCCTCAGTGAGATGTTCTCCGAAGGTGTGAGTATGCGTTGAGTGAACGCCGTTGATGCAATGTCATCCTCAACATACGATATCGTCTGGTTTTTGAGCGATTCCTTTTCCGAATGTGCAAAAGCAAAGGTCCCGTTAGCCTTCAATGTTATATTGCGGAATAATCGCATATATCTGTTGCTCCAATCAAGGTCACGGCTGTCGCTATGATTCGTTGTGTTGCCTTCTGAATGGTTTATGCCTTCTGCATCACTACTGTTGCCGCTTAATGAGGAACTGTTATTGTATCCAAGATGCAAGTTTGAGTGCAGATTGTTGGATATGTTGTTGTTTTCCAGCGACACCGACCCCCCCATAGTTGTTGCTGGTCGCATCCGTCCGTGAGGTCGATCGGGTTACTCGTGTGGTTTCTGGCATAAACATCTGCTCCATAGCATCTTGCTGTGTAGATGTTTCTCCATGGTTGAAATCATGTTGCGATGAGGCTATTATCTTTCCGAACTGCTGGTGATAATATATATCAGCATGATCTTTGATGTTCTTTCTCATCACGGTATTTTTGTCTGGCAAACGACTATGACTGGCATTGCCTTTTGTCTGTGGGCCTTTTTTGATATATAGCATACCCTCAACACTGGCAATATAATCTGGTTTCGATGCCAGGTTCTTGCCTAACTTTGCCTCGGCAGATGCCACAATGTCGGTAGGCTGCTTTGTTACCATGTCCATGACAAGGTTCTTCTTGTTGTCGTTATCAAATGAATCGGTCTTTGCCTCGTAGAGTTTCAACTGTTTCAGTTTCTCATTGAGGATGTTATTCAGTGCAACACTCACCTGCCCACGAAAAAACGTCTCACCGTTCAGGCGCATTTCGTGTATCAACTGATCCTGATAGGTTAGCACTCCTTCACGATAACTTAGTCCGGGCAGTCGTCTAACCAGTTCGAGCAATAGCGACCCGCTGGGCATTTCAAAGGCATCGGTATTAAAGATGAGGGTATCACCTCGCTGGTACATTTTCTGTAGTTCGCCAATAATCTGCACTTCCTCGATAGTGGCGGGCTTGCTATGCATGATATAATGAGGAATGTCTATAAGGTATTCGCGGTTTTTGCCCTCTTTTCTGACAGTAGGGCTTATGATGGTGTCAAGGGGTTCAAAACCGATATGGCTCACCCGGAAGCGCACGCGTGAATCCTTTATTTTTGCATTTGTCCTGAAGGAAAGCCTGAACTGCCCCTCAACCGATGTTGTGCAGATGTCTCTCAGTGTGGTATCGGCGAGTGCTGTTAGTTCTACCGACGCACCTTCAAGTTTGTATGGCTCCGAAGAAAATTCATCTTCACCGTACATACAACCAACAGCTCGAAAAGCATGGCGTGGCGCCTCTATTTTAATGTTGGACATAGAAATAGAAGGCATATACACAACCTCTTGTGCCCAACTGTGCAGGCACAAGAGAGTATATGTTATAAGTGTAAGCAAAAATCTTTTCTGCACCATCTGCTATTTCAATGTCCTTGCCCTAGTTTTACTCCTTGTTTGCCTCTCCTATCTTGTCCTTCTTTGAGGCTGCTTGTTTCAGGTAGAGTCCAATGAACAATAAAAGATTATGATTCTCACCGTATTGCACATCTTTGAGAGTGACAACCGAATCAACCGGTTCGTAACCAGTGGCTGATGCTTTCAAGCGGTAATTCAAGTCCTTCACCTTCTTATTAGTTCGTTTTACATATCTGAAAAAACCATTTTCGTCCGAAGTAATTGTTTCTGGTGAAAAGGTCTCTGTAACCGGTGCTACTTCTATCTGGCCATTTGCCAGTTTGCATGTATCCCCGACCTCACTTATTCCGTTCAAATGACCTGTGATGGTAATATTGAAACGCTTGTTCTCTGGAATACTTAGCGCAGAATTACCAGTAAAGTCAATACGAAACATCTCTTTCTCTCCCCCTTTTATCTCTACCTGAGCATATCCGCTAAATGCGCAAACGGCAAATATGACGGCTAATAGAATTCTTTTCATAATTGATAATTTGTTTTTTGTATTTGGGTGATACATAATGAAACGCTTTTTTTGTGTCTCGTTGCAAAATTATGAAAAAAATCAAATATTTCAAAGAGAATATCAAGAAAATGAAAGTAAAAGGGCGCTTTGTGTTTGTTTTAGTGGGGAATATGCTTGTTTCTGCTGATTTTTTTGTTAACTTTGTAGCGAATTTTTCCAGCGATAACATTTTCGTTGTTAGTGGATGTTTTCAGAGCAATTAAAAATCGTTTATTAGAAATAAGAACACTGAAACAATGCAGAGCAATCATTCGTTTTTAGGACGAGCAATTCTTGCTGCGCTGCTGTTGCTGTTTGTGGCAACAGGGGCTATGGCGCAATCTGCCAATGAGAAGCTGTCGGGTAGAGTCCTCGACTCTGACGGCAATCCTGTGGTGGGTGCGATAGTGAAGAGTCGCTCGGGTAAGTCAAGCGCTGTGACCGATGCCGATGGTAATTTTACTATCAAGGCTGATGGTAACACTGTTATTATTGAGGTGAGTTACCTCGGTATGAAAACCGCCACCTGGAAGGGAAAACCTACACAGACGGCAAAGGTGACTCTTGTAGATGACAATCAGATGTTGGACGATGTCGTAGTGACTGGTTATCAGCAGTTGGACCGTCGCAACCTCACTTCTTCCGTAGTATCAAAGGACATGTCGGAGTTGGAGATCAAGGGTGTGAGCGATTTGTCGAAGATGCTGGAAGGTAAGATTCCTGACTTGGTGACTATGACAAACTCTGGTGAGGTGAATGCCACAAACAAGATCCGTATCCGTGGTACCAGCACATTGGTCGGCAACCGTGAACCACTGTGGGTTCTCGACGGTATCATCCTTACTGATGCCGTAAACCTGTCGTCGGATGTGCTGAACGATCCTGACTATGTGAACCGTATTGGTAATGCCATTGCCGGTATCAACCCACAGGATATCCAGCGTATCGATGTCTTGAAGGATGCTGCGGCGACAGCGCTTTATGGTACCCGTGCTGCCAACGGTGTTATCGTCATCACTACCAAAAGCGGTAGAGAGGGAAAACCGATGGTTAGTTACTCATTGCAGACCACTTTCCGCAAGCGTCCTTACTATTCCGATGGTAAGATCAATTTGATGAACTCGGCAGAGCGAATGCAGTTCTCGCAGCAGTTGGCAGAGATGCATTTCGCCTATCCAAGTAATATGGCAAAGGTGGGCTACGAAGAGGCACTGCGCCAGTTGTACTCTGGCGAAATCAATCGCGAGGAGTTCAATGCACTCATCAAGCAGATGTCGGCTGAGAACACCGACTGGTTTGATATCCTGTGCCATAACACCTTGTCGCAGGATCACTCGCTCTCTGTTTCCGGAGGTGCTGAGAAGGTGCGCTACTACACCTCTTTGGGTTTCACCGATCAGAATGATGTTGTTAAGGGAAGTCTCAACCGCCGCTATACTGCCATGGCGAAGATCAACTACGACATAACAAGCAAACTCAAGGCAGAGTTCAACTTCAACGGCAATGTCAACGACCGCGAGTATTCTGCCAGCGACATCAACCCTATCAACTATGCTTATAAGATAAGCCGCACCATTCCTTGCTTCAATGAGGACGGCTCATATTACAAATATCTGAAGCATGTGTACAACGATGCTGGTTCTGACGACTTGGGGTATAATATCCTCAACGATATGGACAACAGTTACACCAAGCAGAACACCAATGCTGCGATAGCAACTGCCAGCCTGCGTTATCAGCCTACCGACGAGATTTTCATCAATGGTGTGTTCTCTGCCAATGTTTCGAATGCCCAGATTAAGGAGTATCACGGCGAGAAGTCGTGGATGATGACCAGTGCCCGTATGTGCGAGGCTGGTAAGACTCCGTCAAGCAGCAGTCTTGCTCCTTTCGGTGGACAGCTCGACCGCAAGCACAATGGCACTATTGGTTGGACTGGTCGTGTGCAGGGTAACTACAACCATTATTTTGATAAGGACAAGCATCATAACATGAATGTAGCCCTCGGTTTCGAGGCAAGTTCAAGTCATTACACAGGTGATTCCTATGTGCAGCGCGGTTACTATCCTGAGCGTGGTGAGACCTTTGCGCAGGATATCGATGCTAAATACGAGAACTACTGGGCTTGGGTGCGCCGACATGTGCCATCGATAACCGATACCAAGAGCAATATGCTGTCGGTATATGCTACACTGTCCTACAGTTACAAGAACCTCTTCACCGTCAATGCCAATGGCCGTTACGACGGATCCAACAAGTTTGGTTCGCGCAGCAATGAGAAACTTCTACCTATCTGGTCGGTATCGGGCAATGCCAACCTTATGGATATCTTCAAGATCGACCTGCCTTGGCTTGAAATGCTCACATTGAAGTCATCATACGGTGAACAGGGAAACATGCTCGACAACCAGTCGCCGCAACTCATCATCAAGAAAGGCAGTTACGACACCTTCTATGAGAGTTTCATCTCAACGGCGGCATATTTCGCAAACCCTGACCTCCGATGGGAGAAGACTCACTCTTTCAATGTTGGTTTGCAGACATCAGTGCTCCGCAACCGCCTGCAGTTTGAGGCAGAGTATTATCGTAAGCGCACCACCGATGCGTTTATGAACAAGACCATCTCCGATATCAACGGATACACATCGTATGTGGTCAACTCGGGTGAGATCACCAACAGCGGTTTCAACTTCACAGTGACCGCAACACCTATCAAGACAAAGGATTTCTACTGGATTATCTCGGGCAACCTTTCTAAGATATATAATAAGGTGAAGACCCTGCCGGGTACAGAGAGTTACTTCCTCAACGACTTCCTCAACGGTACTGCCATTGTGCAGGGAATGCCTGTCGGCACCTTCTATTCATATCGCTTCGCGGGATTGAGTCCAGTAAACGGTGGTCCGCTGTTTGACGATGGTGAGGAACACCAGAATGAACTTGCCAACCTCAACCAGTATGATTTCTATACCACAGTGCTCGAGGCAACGGGCCGTCGTGAGCCTAATGTCACAGGAAGTCTCAGCAATACACTGACATATAAGCAGTGGCGACTCACCACCTCATTGCTCTTTAACTTTGGTGCCAACACACGCCTGTTCCGCCTGTTCGATGGCTATACACAAGGTCGTATGTTTGCATCAGACGAAAATGCTAACCGTGACTTGATGAACCGATGGATGATGCCGGGCGATGAACAGACGACGATTATCCCTGCTATCATCGGTGGTGGCGAGGCAAACACCATGAACCACTATACCAGCAACTGGACCAACAATGTGGGTTGGAGTGGTCCTAAACTCCACGACAATGCGTGGACACAGTTTGATTATTGCAACGCTCGTGTTGTCAGTGCCGACTATGTGAAACTGTCGAACATTGCCCTCACCTACGAGTTGAAGCAGAATCAGTTGGATAAGATTGGTCTCAACCGATTGGCAATCACCCTGAGCGGCTATAATCTCCACACTTGGTGCGACAAGCGACTCCGTGGCCAGACTCCTACACAGGGAGGATTCTCGGAGGTGCAACTCTCGGACATGCCTACATTTACACTGTCTTTGAATGTTAACTTTTAATTGGCAAAGGAGAAATTATTATGAGAACAAAGATAACACATAAGTTCCTGTTTCTTATTTCTTTGGCTTTGACACTCACCTCGTGCAGCGGTTTCCTTGAGGAAGCCTCGCAGGACAAGGACTACATCCGTTCGTGGACCGACCTCGACGAACTGTTGAAGGGCGACTGCTATCTGCGTGCAGAGAACCACGGCGAGTTCACAAGCCACAACAATATGGGTATGTTCCTCCATCTCCTTGCAGATGAAATCGAGGAGCACAATGCCGGTGGTTCCGAGGCAAGTTGCAAGAGCGATCAGCATCAGTATATGTTTGGCGTGATGTCATGGGCATCGCGAATGGGCGCCTCGCAGGACAATACACAGTTCTTCTCTGAGAACCGTGAGTGGACACAGGTATATAAGCGCATCAACATTGCCAATAATGTGATCGAGGCAGCTAAGACAGTGCCACAGACAAACGACGAGGAGAGCAACGGCACACATAAAGTGCTCGCCGAAGCATATTTCCTTCGTGCATATTTCTATTTCTGGCTTACCAACATCTTCGCCAATCCTTATAACCCAGCCACAGCGGCTGACGAACTCGGTGTACCTCTGAAGATTTCGACCGAGATTCAGGATATTATGTTCACACGTAACACCCTCAAGGAGTGCTACGACCAGATTCTTGCCGACCTCCTTGCTGCCGAGGAGCACATGGAGCAGGTGAAGGATTTCAGCCGAAAGAACATCTATACAGCCAATCTGGAGTCGATACAGTTGCTTCTGTCAAGAGTGTATCTCTATGTTCAGGACTGGCAGAAGGCAAAGGAATACAGCCAGAAGGTCATTGCCTCGCATCCTGCAATAGAAAACCTCCGTACTACGAAGAATGCGTTTATGGTGAAGAGCAATCCTGAGAATATCTTCTCTATGGGTGGATGCGACCTTATGCGAATGATTGCTACCGATTATCAGTCGGTGAGAGTGGCATTGAACTTCTACAACTCTTATCATAAGGACGACCTGCGTAAGCAGCAGTGGTTCTGGAATTATACTATGTTCACCGGCCTCACCATGGCACCTGCACCGAAGAAAGAATATGAGCCAACCGACAGTTACTATTACCAAGGCAATTATTCACTGCCATGTACATCAGAGCGTAATGAGACATCATCGCTTTTCTGGCTCCGTTCGGGCGAGGCATACCTCAATCTTGCCGAGGCTGAGGCTTACCTCGGAAACGAGGAAGCATCGAAAGCCACTCTCCTGCAACTGATGCAGAACCGCTATGCAGAGGGTGCTGCCGACCTGAAACTGGAGGAGACAGGCGATGAGTATATTGCCCGTTTGCGCGAGGAGCGTAAGTACGAACTGGCATGCCAGGGACATCGATGGTTCGACCTCCGTCGCTATCGTGTATGCCAGGCGGCGCCGAGTAAGGTTGCACTCCAGCATGTGTGGACAGTATATCGCGACAACTCTACTGGTAACATCCTCGAAACCCGCCTCTACAAACTGAATGAGGAGGATACAGGATGGACAGTAAACATACCTCACGAAGTGTTGGAATTCAATGTGGGAATGCCAGGCAACGGCAATCTTGACCGCGAGTATCAGGTTATTCCTTATCAGCCATAAACGAATCATACCTATCAAAAAATGAAAAGACTATATTTACACATATTATTATTGGTTGCGGCTGTGACGGGATTCGTCTCATGCGCAGAGGAAGATGTGGAAGTAAAGGTGCATGATATATGCAGTTTCTTCGAACCAGCCCCTGACGACAACAGTGAGGAAGCCCAGATACGTCGTGCGTTCAGAGAGAAATACCATTCGTTCCTTTTGTTCAACGACACCATCCAGCGCTCCTATGTGGGACTCGACATCAATGGTGACCCTTACTATGATATCGAGACTCTCGGCATTGACTACACCGTAGGTCAGGGCAGTTATGCCGGAAACAAGTACTCATATATCATCCACACCGAGATGGACGATAAAAAAGAGGGACTGGAGTTCGTGGAGACCTATCTCCTACCACATATCACTGGCAACCTGCAACCGTTCAGTTGGTTTGTGTGCAAGCAGATAAACTTCACCGACACAGAGGGAAAACCAGCCAGCCATCCTTATGCTGCCGTAGGTCAGCGCTGTGTGGCAGTAAGTACTGGTGTGCTCTCAAAACTCAAGACTGATGCGCAGAGAGCAAAGGTGGTGGAGAGTTGCCTCCTGGCAATGCTCGGTCCGATGTTGAAGAACCACGAGAGCGAGTTGAGCAGATTCTATAGCCTCACTACCGCCGGCAACCTCGCCACCATCGGTGCAAGTACCGAGGCAGACGCTACTGCTGTGGCACGTAGGCATGGTTATTTAGGTATAGTACGCTCAAATTGGGGCTCATTCCAGACACCATCGCGTGAGACCGACACCAATCAGTTTGCGTCATATCTGTTGCAGTATGATGATGAATATATGGAGCAGAATTTCGCTGACTATCCGCTAATTCTCCGCCGTTGGTATGTGTTCAAGGAAATCCTCGCCGAAATAGGTTGGGTAAATTAAAAAATAAATATTTACGACTATGATAAAGACTATTCAATTACTGTTAGGTCTTTCACTTACAGCATTCCTGCTTACTGCATGTAGCGAAGACGAAGGCTATACAATGCCGGAGAAGGTTGAACCAACGGCAGTGGGCGTGTGGGTTGACGAACGCGACGGTGCCGAATATGAGTGGGTGCAGTATGGCAACCTGCAATGGATGGCACGCAACTTCCGTTATAACCTCAACGACAAGTCTATGTGTGCCGACTATCGCACTGACGACGAGTGGATCAACGGATGGACCGAAACCCATTCATCGAAAGAACACCTTGTGAAATACGGTTACTATTATTCAATACAGGGAGCGCTGAAGGCGTGCCCAGAAGGTTGGCGACTCCCTACAGACCAAGAATGGCAGCAGTTGGAGGAGATAATGGGTATGAGTGCCGGTGAAGCATCGGGAAGAGGATGGCGCGGAAATGTGGCATCAAACATGCTCACAACAAGAGACAATGCTACTTCGCTGAACCTTCTCCTCGGAGGCTGGTACACATACAACCTGTCGAACTCGTTGAACAACGGCTCCAACTTCAGAGGTTCGTGGGCGTTCTATTGGACAAGCACCCGCGATGCCGATCAGGATGGCGAACTGTATATGTATCGCAAGTTGGCATTCAATCAGCATGGCGTTTACCGTCATAGCATGGAAGGCGCAATGCAGTTGCTGTCAGTGCGATATGTACGCGATGCTAACTAAATTTTATACATATTATTAACTAATTAATTATTACATTATGAAGAATTTTACTAAATTCATGTTCATGCTTGTTGCAATGGCATTTGTTAGCAACACAGCAATGGCAAACGACGATGTCTATGCATGGTTCTACACCGAGTTCCACAGCTACCCAACAGGTGCAGGCAAAATCTATGTTGACGACAGCAACTCATTGAAGAATGAGGACATCACTGACTGGACAGAAGAGTGCGAGAAGAAGAGTTTCGGGTTCTGCCAGATCAACAGCCACGACTATTATGTTTACACACAGGGCAACGACGGCCGCACTTGTGTAGGTTTGGCTGAGGGTGTACGCGCTGACGAGTACTCTGACTGGGAACTCCCTTACGACGAGGCTGGTAATGTTGTTTTCCACAACCAGGCAAACCAGACCTACCCTTGGCGCTACTACTACGCTTCACAGGAGAAGGATAAGGACGAGACAACAGCACAGGGTATGGAGCCACTCTTCCCAACCCATTGCTGCTTCGCTGTATTCTCATGCGTAGGTGCTCGTTTTGCAAAGGGCCACAAGTCGTTCGCAAAGGATGTTACATGTTTCCCAGCAGTAAACGACCTCGGCGACAACATCACCCTCACAGCAACACCTGCTGACGAGAGATGTCACTTCGCATACTGGAAGAACGAGGCAACAGGTCAGACATATACTGACAACCCACTCAACACCGTTGTTACAGAGCCAACATCGTATGTAGCATACTTCGAGTGCGATTCAGCAATCGTATTGAGCAACCCAGGCGAGACAAAGACCTATGTTTGGTATCACCCAGATTACTGCAATATCTATGAGACAGAAGGCAGCTCGCACGAGGCATGGGCACTCACAGAGCCAAACTTCAATGACAGTATTGATGTAAACGATCCTTCAAAGCGTCTCACCTATGTTGAGGCAGTAGCTATCGATCGTGGCTATCCAGCGGCTCCAACAATCATCACTGTGAAGAACGAGGCAATCATTGTCCCTTCACCAAACCTCAACGGCTTCTCACAGCTCCACGATCCATTCCTCTTCTGGTCTGGCGAGCAGGGCTTGTCGGGTGATCAGATGAATGAAACAGGCATGTACTACCTTGTTGACACAGATAACATGCGTCTCTACCTCACAACAGAGAAATCTATCGCTCCAAACACAGCATACGCAGCAATCTATGCTGACCAACTCGCAGCAGAAGGTCTCGAGGCTCCACAGTATATCTACTTCTCTGAGGAAGCAGCAAAGGCAGGCGAGGGTACTGGCATCACAGTTGTAGAGAACCGCGAGAACGACGGTCAGATTTACAACCTCGGTGGTATGCGTATGACAAAGGCCGGCAAGGGTATCTATATCCTCAACGGCAAGAAGTACATCAACAAGTAATCAGAATATGCGCAGCGTATCAACAATAGTTCTTTTGCTGGCTATGGCCTTCTCGGCTATGGCTCAGCAAAAGGATTTCACTATCAACGGAACCTCGGAAGGTGTTGTCGATGGCGATACCGTCTATCTCTGTCAGATAAAAGGATTCTACCAGTTGATTCATCTGGATTCTGCAATTGTTAAAGACGGCAGTTATCAGTTCAAGGGCAATGCCGACGAACTGCGATTCCTCTATGTGGTGCCTTATCACGAAGGCTCTTTCAAGGAGACAGGTTTGGGAACAGTTCTCATCGAACCAGGTGAAATCACTCTGAAAACCTACCTCTCAGCCAAGAAGAAAGACTCCGAGGTGAAGGGCGGAGTGAACACCGAGCTATGGAAGAAAGAGCGTGCCCTGCGCACCAACAGCAGCGATAATGAAGCCATTGGTAAGCATTGGAAGGTCACAATGGACTCTACAGCCACTATCGACCAGAAACTCGCTGCACAGGCAGCCATGGACTCGCTCCGTGTGATACAGAACAATAAGATGATCGACTTCATCATCGAGAATATGCCTGTACCATACTGCGACCTCATGCTCGGTTCACATTTCGGTGGATTCAACATCGAACAGAAAGAGCGCATCCTCGACGCTTTCGCAAAGAACATGCCTGAAGCACCACAGTACAAGAAGATCCTCGCCGAGAATGCAGCCAAGGCAGCCACAGCCGACGGACAGCCATTCATAGACTTTGAGATGGCAGATGTCGATGGCAAGATGGTCAAGATGAGCGACATTGTCAAGAAGAACAAATACACCCTCATCGACTTCTGGGCATCTTGGTGCGGTCCATGCCGTGCAGAGATGCCGAATGTTGTCGAGGCATATAACCGTTTCCACGACAAGGGCTTTGAGGTTGTAGGCGTATCGCTCGATTCAAAGCGCGACGACTGGGTGAAGGCAATCGACAAGCTTGGTCTCCCTTGGATACAGGTCAGTGATGTGAAAGGCTGGCAGTGTGAGGCAGCAGCCCCATACAATGTGAAGGCAATCCCGGCCAATTTCCTCATCGACCAGAACGGCACTATCATCACCAGCAATCTCCGTGGTCTCACCCTCGTGAACACCATCGCTAGCTTGTTGGAATAAGGGCATCCGTTTGCCCCACAAAAACAATAAGTCCCCTCCGCCAATCCGGAGAGGGCTTTTTTTTGCTCTACAAAGGTGTTTGAAGAAAATCGATCATTCAGTCATTTTTGATTATAATATCCTGAAAACCAGATTTCTGCGTGGTGACTGAAAATTTAAAATCCGTCACATTTCGGTCACTATAGGGTCATCGAGTGGTCTACGATGATGCTCAATGTTTGCCTCTTGGGCTTGGGTGATGGAAAGGTGACCGATTGGTGACCGAATTGAAACTGTTCGGTCACCAATAAGGCGTTGTAAATCAGTGGGGTAACTCAAAAGGTGACCGAATGACCGAAATTTGAAAAACTTATGTTACGTGATAAGAAAAGCAATAGAATTTGCCTTTGTAAAAAGGG
>JAUNIK010000532.1 GCA_030523505.1 Prevotellaceae bacterium
CATTCTATCCAGTGGGACCACTGTCAGTGCGCTGGACAGGCGAGATAAACGCTCCTTTGGCGGGCGACTATGATTTCTGTTTCACATGCGACGATGGTTGCCGTCTGTTTATCGATGGCAAAATGGTGCTCGAGGACTGGACTTCGCATGCAATGAAGGATGATAGGGTGACTGTGCAACTCACCGCAGGCAAGCATCATCTCAAGGCAGAGTATTACGATGGAGGTGAAGACAAGGTGGCGCGTCTTAAATGGAAAATGCCAGACTATGCAGTTCCTCCTTTCGACACTTATGGCGACGAGATGAAGAATGGAATCAAGGATTGCGATGTGGTCATTGCCGTGATGGGTATCAACAAGACCATTGAGCGTGAAGGCTGGGACCGTGAGACCATCGAACTGCCAAAGGGACAGGTGGCCTTCCTGAAGGACCTCTATTCTGTGAACAAGAATGTAGTGATGGTGCTCGAGGCAGGTAGTAGCATGGCACTGAACTGGGAGCAGGCAAATCTGCCGGCTATCGTTGATGCATGGTATCCTGGCGAGGCTGGTGGTACTGCCGTAGCAGAAGTGCTGTTCGGCGATTACAACCCTGCCGGCCGTCTGCCATTGACATTCTACAAGAGTATCGACGACCTGCCTGATTTCAACGACTATAACATCAGCAACAACCGTACATATCAGTATTTCACAGGTGAACCGCTCTATCCATTCGGCTATGGATTGTCATACACATCATTCCGTTACGACGGTTTGAAGGTGAGCCGTGCTGGCGATAATGTAGAGGTGGCATTCCGTGTGAGAAACACTGGCAAGTACGATGGCGATGAGGTGGCACAGGTATATATTAAGTTCCCAGAGATGGACCGTCCGTTGCCACTGAAGCAGTTGAAGGGCTTCTCGCGCGTACATATTAATAAAGGTAAGGCTGAGCAGGTGAAGATCAATATTCCAGTGGAGGAGTTGCGTCTGTGGGACGATGCCAAGGGCGCGTTCTACACCCCTCAGGGCAGATACAAGATTTTTGTTGGAAAATCCTCAGCTGATATAGTATTAAGCGGAGAGATTGAATTGTAAAGAACAAAAAAAATAAAGGTGGGATTTTGAAGTCCCACCTTTATTTTTTATTCTATCATTTTCTTTATGACCACTGTGGCTGATATCTCGCGGTTGGCAGCCTCTGGGATTACCAGTGAGTTGTCGCTCTCGATGACATCATCGGTGACAATCAGTCCACGGCGTACTGGCAGACAATGCATGAATTTTCCGTTGTTGGTCCAACTCATGTGCTCTGCATCGACAGTCCATTTGTTTGCCTCCTCTTCGCCGAAAGGCATGATGTTCTTGCCATAGTCCTCAGGATTGACAACCCCCGGACAACTCCAGTTCTTTGCATAGATGAAGTCGGCACCTTCGAAGGCCTTCTTCTGGTCGTATTCCACAACGGCATTGCCAACGAACTGTGGGTCGAGGTCGTAGCCCTTAGGATGAGTGATGACAAAGTCAACATCAGCAGCATTCATCCATTCTGCAAACGAGTTAGGCACAGCCTGAGGCAAGCAACGGCAATGAGGTGCCCATGTGAGGACAACCTTTGGGCGCTTCACAGTCTTATGCTCTTCGATAGTAATAAGGTCGGCAAAAGCCTGGAGAGGGTGCACGGTGGCTGTCTCCATAGCGAATACCGGTTTGCCGGAATATTTCACAAACTGGTTGAACACAGTCTCGGCATAATCGTATTCGCGGTCTTTGAGGTTGGCGAACGAGCGGATACCAATGATATCGCAGAATGACGCCATGACAGGGATAGCCTCGAGCAGATGCTCGCTCTTGTCGCCATCCATGATGACACCACGCTCAGTCTCGAGCTTCCATGCTCCGGCATTCACATCGAGCACAATGACATTCATACCGAGATTCATTGCCGCCTTCTGAGTAGAAAGACGTGTACGCAATGAGTTGTTGAAGAACACCATGAGCAGAGTCTTGTTCTTGCCCAGAGTGTCATACTTAAAGCGATTTGCTTTTATTTCGAGTGCTTCCTTCAATGCTTCATTGAGGTCGCCTAAATCTTGTACATTAAGGAATGATTTCATATATTTGACGAATTAA
>JAUNIK010000032.1 GCA_030523505.1 Prevotellaceae bacterium
ATCGCTACAATTGGTGTGGCGATAGGTCTTGCCGTGATGATTATCTCGGTGAGCGTGGTGCTGGGCTTCAAGCATACAATACGCGACAAGGTTATCGGCTTCGGCAGTCATATCACTGTTGCCAACTTCGTCACACTGCAGTCGTCAGAGAACTATCCTCTTCAAGTCAGCGACTCAATGATGACTGCACTGAAGGGCATCAACGGTGTGAAGCATGTTCAACGGTTCTGCGCCACTCAGGGTATTCTCAAAACCGACGATGACTTTCTTGGTATTAATATAAAAGGTGTTGGCGAGGAGTGGGATTCCACCTTCATCCACGACAACATGATAGAAGGCTGCATACCGAAATTCTCTGGCGAATCAGGCTCCAACAAGATTGTAATTTCCAAGACCATTGCTGACAAGCTGAAGCTGAAGTGCGGACAGAAGGTCTTTGCATATTTCGTCAACCAGAACGGCGTCCGTACACGTAGGTTCACTATCAGCGGTATCTACCAGACAAACCTTGCCCAGTACGACAATGTGACCTGTTTCGGCGACCTCTACACATCGCGCAAGCTCAACGGATGGGAGGACGACCAGGTGCTGGGGGCAGAACTGACTGTCGAGGACTTCAATCAGGTTGATATTGTTGAGGAGGATATCATAGAGAAAGTGAACCGTAAGGTTGACGACTATGGCAGTACATTCTCATCGAAGACCATCACTGAGATGTCGCCACAGATTTTCTCATGGCTTGATTTGCTCGATCTAAACGTATGGATTATCCTTGCACTGATGACACTCGTGGCTTCCGTGACAATGATTTCCGGACTTCTCATCATCATTCTGGAACGCACATCGATGATTGGCACACTGAAAGCCCTCGGTGCCCGAAACAGCAGCATACGCCACACATTCCTTTGGTTTGGTGCATTCATCATCGGCAAAGGACTTCTCTACGGCGATATCCTTGCCATGGCGATACTCTTCGCACAGAAATGGTTTGGCATTGTGAAACTCGACGCGCAGACTTATTATGTTAGCACAGTGCCTGTTGAAATAAACATTCCTGTGTTCCTGCTTATCAACATCGCCACACTCATTGTCAGCGTGCTGGTATTGGTAATACCGAGCTTCATGATTTCGCACATCTCTCCAGCGAAATCAATACGATTCGAATAGTTTTCTAACATATAAAAAATAAGGTGTAACGCGATGAGCATTACACCTTATTATATATAATATAGGCATTCTATTATATATGAAGGAGATTTCAACAGGGTAGCACCCCCTTTCGAAACCATTTGATTTCGAAGGATTATCTATGAAAGAAATGTGCTTTTTTAGCCTTTGAGGGCTGCTGCACGGACACGCGACAAGGTCTCTGGTGTCATCTGCAGATAGTTGGCGATGTAAAGCAACGGTGCACGGAGGATTACCTGTGGCGAGAGCTTGCACATCTTCTCGTAACGGCTCTGTGCCGACTCAAAGCGAACGAGGTCAGCGTGTACCTGCGAGATGATGAGACTCTCCTCGAGAATCTTACGATAGAGCATCTGGATGTTCACATGATGCAATGAAACCTGCTCCAGACGAGCCTTTGGCAATCCATAGATGATACAGTTCTCGATGGCCTCGACTGCAAGCTTTGATGGTTCCTCACGGAACAAACTCTCAATACACATGAAGATTGAGTGGTCTTCGCCAAGATGTTCAGTAACCTCCTTGCCGTTCTTATGATAGAACTGACGGATAAGACCCTGATCCAAGTAGTAGATATACTCACAGACATCTCCCTCAGCGAGGATTGTCTGACCTTTCTTGAATCTCATCGGAACGAGGATGCTCTCAAGAGCGTCCAACTCTTCCAAGGTCATTGTACTGTACTTTCTTGCCAATTCGCGAGCAATATCTCGCGGCTGAAACTGAAATTTTGCCATATTCAGAATCTCCTTCTTAATTGTTTATTTTATAGGATTTTAGTTATATACTTATCTCAAAACCATTGCTGTTAATCGAGTTTGAGCACAGCGAGGAATGCTTTCTGCGGTACTTCCACATTACCAATCTGCTTCATACGCTTCTTGCCTCGCTTCTGCTTCTCAAGCAGTTTTCTCTTTCGGGAAACGTCACCACCATAACACTTTGCTGTCACATCCTTACGAACCTGCTTGACAGTCTCGCGAGCGATGATCTTTCCACCGATAGCCGCCTGAATAGCGATATCAAACTGCTGTCTTGGGATGAGTTCCTTCAATTTCTCGCACATTCTGCGACCGAACGGTTCAGCATTATCGAAATGTGTCAGTGTTGACAGAGCATCAACTGGTTCGCCATTGAGCAGGATGTCGAGCTTCACCAGTCTTGATGGACGGAAGCCATCGACATGGTAATCGAACGATGCATAACCCTTTGAAATAGACTTCAACTTATCGTAGAAGTCGATGACAATCTCGCCCAGTGGAATCCAGAAATGCAACTCCACACGGTTGCCGCTGACATATTCCTGTTTGATGAGTTCACCTCGCTTATCAAGACACAAGGTCATGATTGGGCCGATGTATGTTGTAGCAGTAATGATTGTAGCACGGATATACGGTTCCTCGATATGATCAATCATTGTTGGATCAGGCATTCCCGATGGGTTGTGCACCTCCTTCTCACCGCCCTGCTTGTCGTAAATCATATACGATACGTTAGGAACGGTAGTGATGACATCCATATCAAACTCACGGTCGAGGCGTTCCTGAACAATCTCCATGTGGAGCAAGCCAAGGAATCCGCAACGGAAACCGAAGCCCAGAGCAACAGATGACTCTGGCTGGAAGGTGAGCGAAGCATCGTTCAACTGCAGTTTCTCGAGCGAAGCACGCAAGTTCTCATAGTCTGTAGGATCAATCGGATACACACCAGCGAACACCATAGGCTTCACTTCCTGGAAACCCTCGATAGCCTTTTCACAAGGATTGGCAATATGGGTAATGGTATCACCCACCTTCACCTCCTTGGCATTCTTGATACCAGTGATGAGATAGCCTACCTCACCAGTGGAAAGACTCGCCTTCGGCACCATATCCATCTTCAGAACGCCCACCTCATCGACATCGTATTCCATGCCGGTATTGAAGAACTTCACCTTGTCGCCCTTCTTGATAGTACCGTTCTCTATCTTGAAATATGCGATGATACCACGGAACGAGTTGAATACCGAGTCGAAGATAAGCGCCTGCAGCGGAGCCTTCTTGTCGCCCTTTGGACAAGGGATGCGGTCAACGATAGCGTCAAGAACGCTCTCTACGCCCTCACCTGTCTTGCCCGAAGCACGGAGAATCTCCGAACGGTCACAACCGAGGAGGTCAACAATCTCGTCTTCCACCTCATCAGGCATTGCCGAAGGCATATCAATCTTGTTGATTACAGGGATAATCTCCAGGTCGTGCTCAATGGCCATATACAGGTTAGATATTGTCTGTGCCTGAACGCCCTGAGTTGCATCAACGATAAGCAGTGCACCCTCGCAGGCTGCGATAGAACGGCTCACCTCATAAGAAAAGTCCACATGTCCTGGAGTGTCAATGAGATTCAGAATATACTTCTCCCCATCCTTCATGTACTCCATCTGGATAGCATGACTCTTGATGGTGATACCACGTTCACGCTCAAGATCCATGTCGTCGAGCATCTGACCTTCGGTAATCTTGATAGTCTGTGTCTTCTCAAGAAGACGGTCAGCCAAGGTTGATTTTCCGTGGTCGATGTGGGCAATGATACAGAAATTTCTTATATGATCCATTATAAATAATATACTTTGTACTTAATGATTTAATATAGCTTCATCGGGAAGATGAACATGTCATTTTCCTAAAAATAGCCTAAACAATACGTGTTTTTAAGCAAACACTTTGCAAATATAATCATTTTTCGCGAAAAACTTGCTATCTTTGCAAAAAATAAATGAAGAAATTATGAAAAGATTTTGTTTTTTTATAATCTCAGCACTGTTATTAACAGCTTGCCACGAGAACTTGGAGGAAAGAGCCGAGCGTGAAGCGGCTGAATACACGAAGCGTTGCTGCCCTACTCCAATCATCAACAACACCCGTACCGACAGTCTTGTTTACAACAAGGACAAGAAGGAATTTATATTGTATTGTTCATTCTGGAACGAGTTCGACAATGCGGAGATCATCGACCGTATTCGCCCTGAGCTGCACGACGGACTGAAGAATCAGATTGCGAGCGATCCCGGTAAACAAGCTTATATCAATGAGGGCTTTATTTATTCTTATATTGTCACATCAGGTTCCGCACCGGAGAAGATCCTTTATAAAGACACATTCGATTACAGCAAGGAATAACCAAAAGCAACAAGAAGCAAAAAACCACGGTTTCAACGAAGGAACCGTGGTTTTATATTTAATGTATCCTGACTTCTTATTCTGCTATGAGCGACTGATATTCTGGTTTCAGCAGTGGTTTGAGTTTATTCCATGGAATAACAACTATTGGCATACCTGCGGCATAACTGCAAATCTCATACTGCTGATATATCAATACGAGTCCCTCTGCCGAGAACCATGGTGTGGTGGCAGGATAAGGGACGATGCTTGTTATCGGCGTACCAGCCGCTGGCTCTTCGGCAAGCAACAGGTTGTCCATGAGTTCGGCGTCGGTCTTCACCTCAAAGTATTTCTTCAAACCGTCGATAATCATTGGTCGCAAAGCCTTCTTTGAGGCAATCATGTCCCAGCCCAACTGTCTTCCATCGCTTTTAAGGAAAGTTGTACAGGCAACTGTCGTGCCACCATGAGCACCGCCGCCAAACCAATATGTCTGGACGCCGAAACTAACAAACTCCGGGGTTTCGTGCTCAATGACAAAGGTGTAATCCATCTCACATTCCATATCCTCCGGCAGTTCGGCATAGTCATCGAAGTTGATTCCTGCGATATATTCTTTGGCATAATATTCGAGCATCGACTTTCCATCGTCCATGTTGCCCGAATAGGCCTTAACCGTTTCATCCGGATTCTCAGAAGCTCTCAGTTTCTCGGAAATCCAGTTGCGGATACCTGCCACCAGAGCCTCCGAACCATCAACAGGATATTCTGCCTCCGACTTATATGTCCAGCAGCCTTTCTTCTGCGTAACAGAAATCTTCTCAGTCTTCAACTCAACGATTTCTGCAGCCGGTTCCTCCAGAGGAGCACATACGGTATCGCTGTCAGAGGCTTCGCTTGGTTGTGTCTTCAATCCGCATGACGCCATTGCCACCGCAGTGAAGGCAACAACAAGGAATGATAGTTTTTTCATAATAATCGACTTTTATATTGGCTTTTTACAGAAGAGACTGGAACTCACCGTTATGAGCCCAGTCTCTCTTATTATATAGAAGTTTCACTTTCAACAGCACAAGTCAGCGACTTGCGAAAGTTACATTATGCAACCTTGTTCAGCTTCTTGATGATAGAGAAGATGAAGAGTGCGGCAACGAGGCAGATGCACATGAGTGTACCCCAAACAACATAGTGGTTGTTGCCCCAGAGCATTGTAGGGATAGACACGAGGAAGTTACCGATGGCAGTAGCACCGAACCACAGACCCATCATTGTACCCTTATACTTTGTAGGAGCCACCTTTGTCACGAACGAGATACCGATTGGAGAAAGGAGCAACTCAGCGAAGGTGAGGATGAGGTAAGTAGAAACGAGGAGGTTTGGATTCATGTTAGCCAAATGCTCTGGCTCTGCTGCGTTTGGTGCAGGGAGACCGAGAGTAGCAACGGTCATAAGCAGGTAAGCAATAGCGGCAACAATCATACCAAGACCAATCTTCACTGGTGCCTTTGGTTCCTTGCCCTTCTTGTTCAACCAACCGAAGATACCGATTGACACTGGAGTGAGAGCGATAACGAAGCATGGGTTGAACTGCTGGAAGATAGGAGCAGAGATTGAAACCTCAGAAACACTTGTGTACTGATAACCGAGGTAAACGCAAGCAGCAGCGATGAGACCGAGTGAAATCCAGCGGCCGTTGCCCTTGTTCTGGAAGATACCGAACAAACCGTAAACGATGAAGATACAAGCTACGAGGTTTGTTACATCCATCTCCATAGCAGTAACGCCAGTAGCAGATGTTGCAACGAAGTCACGAGCGAAGTATGTCAGAGTAGCACCGTTCTGGTGGAATGCCATCCAGAAGAAGATAACTACAGCGAATACGAGGCAGAGACAGATGATGCGCTCCTTTGTCTCAGCAGGGCTCATATCATCTACAACCTCCTTCTTAGCCTCGCCGTCCTTCTTTGTAACGGTGAGAACATGTGCGAATGTTGACTTGAATGTGTAGTAGATAGCGATAGAAACTATCAGTGATACACAAGCCACAGCGAATGCGAAGTGATATGAGTCAGCCTCGCTTACGCCGAGTGATGTCTGTGCCCACTCCATGATCTTGATAGCTGCTGTTGGAGCGAACATAGCACCAACATTGATAAGCATATAGAACAGTGAGAAACCTGCATCGCGCTTGTGTGCAAACTCCGGTGCGTTGTAGAGGTCGCCGACCATTACCTGGAGGTTACCCTTGAACAGGCCAGTACCAAGACTCACGAGAAGCAATGCTGCTGCCATTGCTGCGACAGCAACGAAACTCTTGCCCATAGGGATTGCGAGGAGTGCATAACCCACGAACATGATGAAGATACCGATGGTAACCATCTTTGAATATCCCCACTTGTCAGCTGCTGCACCGCCGATGATTGGCAAGAAATAAACGCAAGCGAGGAATGATGAATAAACTGTACCTGCTGTTCCTGAGGTCCATCCGAAGTTGGCCTGCAAGAAGAGGATGAATACGGCAAGCATGGTGTAGTAACCGAAACGCTCACCAGTGTTGGCAAATGCCAAGGCCCAAAGACCTTTTGGTTGTCCTTCAAACATTGTTTTTAAATTTTTAATTGGTTATTATTGTTATTTATAAATTTCAATTCATTGCCCACAGCAACATCCCTTACAGGTCGAAGAGATAGCAGAGTTTCACTTCTATCGCTGCGTGGTTTGACTTCGAGAAATAGTCGCGCTTTGTTGCACCGTAGATATTTCCCAGTCCGTAGTAGTAGCGTCCCGACAGCAGGAAATGGCCGAGTTTAGGATACGAGAACTCCACTCCCACTCCAGCGCATATTCCATAGTCCATCTTCTTCTCCACCGCCATAGTGTCCTGCGCACAGGTCTTGTTGGTACGGTCTTCCATATTGGCGTTATCCAGAGTGAAGTTCGTCACGGTCTTCTCGCCAAGAAGATATCCAAACTGCGGACCGGCCTCGATGAAGAAGTTCATGCCCTTCTTCTCCTTGCCCCATGCAAGGTGCGCCATTATCGGCACCTGGATGTATTTCATCTGTCGCTCGTATTTATCGTAGTCGCCGGTCAACTCGTTGAACACCGGCTGCGACTCCAAATCGATGATATTCTCGCGCCATCCCATCTGTGTCAGGTTTACTTCTGCATAGATGGAGCAGATGGTCTTGAAGTATTTCTCGCAGATATAACGCATCGAGATACCACCGGTATATCCAGGCAGATATGTCTGTGTGACCTTCGGCACAAAACCGACATTGGTCATAGTCAATCCACCATTGACGCCGATGGAGAAGTCACTGCGGTAATCGCCTATCTGGGCGTGCATCGCAATCGGGACCAACAGTCCTAATATAATAATATGTATGGCCTTTCTCATCAATATCCGATAGTGTCGATTACATAATTCTTGTTATAGTGCACCAGCTGGTATGCCCAGTTCTGCATGCCACCGCCCTCTGCAGCACGGCGGAAACGCAATGGAGTCTGCAATGGCTTGTAGGTTGATTCCTGCATTGTTCCGTCGAAGGCACTCCCTCGCTCAAACAATCCGCGAAGGAAGAACTGTGCGTGATCGTAGCCGGTGATGGCGAAGCGTGGCAGGTAGTTCGACTGCAGTCCCATGCCAAACCACTTCTCGTAGTTCTGTTCAAACTGCGAAATACGCGACAGTCCCTTATAATAATAGTAATATGAAGGAACATACACATCGTATTTGTGGTAGAGTTCCCTATAGACATATTCATACTGCAACCACTCGTTGTATCCAAACATAGAGATATCCAACGATGTGTTCACGGCAGTGAGGGTGTTGAGCTTACGGAATACGAGGTTCAAATCCTGCGATCTGCCGGTGTTGAGCACCACCACATTCTTCTTATTCTTTACGAAAGCCTTGGCAAACTGGGCATCGGTGGAATTGATGTTGGTAATCTGGCACGAGTATTTCAGTGCGTCGAGTTGCTTTCTCAACCCAGATGTGAAGTTGCCTTTCAGCGAAGTGCTGTCGTTGCAGTCAATGATGATAGTGTTGCAATTCTTGAATCTGTCGAGGAACGAACCGATGGCACGGTCGTTCAGCTGTGTTCCGCTCTGATATACCTGATACACCTGTGGGTTGCTTCTCACATCAATAGCCGATGTAGAGAACGGAATAACCAGTTTGATGTCGTTGTTTCGGCAGAACTCAGCAACGGCATTCACCTGCTTGGTATAAAGCGGACCGAAGATGATATCGAGTTTCTTTGCTTCCTCTTTGAGGAGTGTCACACGGATATCGGCATCGATATTCACATTCCACGCATAAATATCGGTGTTTATTCCGGCTCTTTTGAGCGAGTCGCAGGCAATGAGGATACCACGGTAATATTCCACCATTCGCTTTCCATCACCATCGACATCGTGCAGAGGAAGCATCACACCCACCTTCAATGTCTGTCCCGGGCGGGTTTTCATATTATGCTTCACAGGAGCCGACGCCGTATTGGCTGAACTGTGCTTCGGAATGAATATCTTGGCACCTTTCTTCAACTTGTAGTTCTCATCCTTCATCTCCGGATTGGCATCCATCAGTTCGGCAACACTTATCTCGTACATCCTTGCGATGCCATAGATAGTGTCCTTTTTCTTCACCTCATAGATGTCTCGCCATGACTGCACCTGAGCCATTGCTTCCAAAGACAGAAAAGCGAGCAAAATGAGAACAATATACTTGATTTTTGAGCACATAATCGTCTTTTTTATATAAACTAAGTGCAAAAATACAAAAAAAGAGCGTTTTAATCAACTATTTTCGTTATTTTTGCATATTAATTGCGTTAGAAAATGAAAAAATCAGGAATATTACTCTCTTTTTTGTTGATTCTTGCCCCAACATTCATGTTGGCCGACGATGATATTCCAACAATATCACCTACCGCTGTTTTCATGGGCGAAGATGGCGAGGAAGAGTCAACTTTCTACTCCGGCAGTGCTCCTTTAGAGGCTGCGTTCTATGCTAATCCGGAGAACACCGGCGGTTGGACCGAGTATTACGAGTGGCGTTTCACCGGTGAGGACTCCGACCAGCCATACCTCATCCGCTATGAGCAGGACACAAAGTACACCTTCAAGAAGGCGGGCTCAACGCGCGTGGTGTGTTATGCCATCTTCACACAGGGTAACGACTCCATCTGCTACACCCAGGACTATTGGGCGGACGCCGAACCAATAATCATCTCTATCAGCGAGAGCCATCTGGACATGCCGAACGCGTTCTCTCCTAACGGCGATGGCATCAACGATATCTACAAGGCGAAGGAGGGCTATCAGAGTCTGGTGGAGTTCCACGCTGCCATCTACAACCGCTGGGGACAGAAGTTATATGAGTGGGACGACCCTGCCGGTGGCTGGGACGGCACATTCCACGGCAAGGATGTGGCACAGGGTGTCTATTTCTGCCGTGTCGAGGCAAAGGGTGCAGACGGCATCAAGTATCATTTCAAACGAGATGTAAACCTGCTCCGCGGATATAATGAGGAGCGCGGCGACAACTACGAATAAAAACAATGTCAGAGGATAACAAAATACTTATATGGGGTGCTCGCACCCACAATCTCAAGAACATCGATGTAGAGATACCACGTGGAAAGATGACCGTAATAACCGGACTCTCTGGTTCGGGCAAGTCGTCGTTGGCTTTCGACACAATCTTTGCCGAAGGTCAGCGCCGTTATATCGAGACGTTCTCGGCCTACGCGCGCAACTTCCTCGGTGGTCTGGAGCGCCCTGATGTGGATAAGATTACTGGTCTGTCGCCTGTTATCAGCATCGACCAGAAGACCACCAACCGCAATCCCCGCTCTACTGTGGGCACACAGACTGAAATCTATGATTTCATCCGTCTGCTCTATGCCCGTGCCGGTGAGGCATACAGCTATGCCACAGGCGAGAAGATGGTGAAATACACCGAAGAGGCGGTCATCGAGATGATTCTTGAGCGTTATGCTGAACGAAAGATACAGATACTGTCGCCGGTGGTGAGAAGCCGTAAGGGCCACTACCGCGAACTGTTCGAGCAACTGCGAAAGAAGGGTTACCTGTATGTTCGCGTTGATGGTGTCATCAGTGAACTGGAACGTGGCATGAAGGTTGACCGCTACAAGAACCACGACATCGAGGTTGTCATCGACCGCCTGAAAGTGCAGGAGAAAGACGAGCAGCGTCTTCGTGGCAGTGTGAAGGTGGCGATGAAGCAGGGCGACGGACTCATCATGATTCTCGACAACGAGGACGGAAGCATCAAATACTTCTCAAAGCGACTGATGTGCCCTACAACGGGCATCTCCTACTCCGATCCGGCACCGAACATGTTCTCGTTCAACTCTCCTCAGGGTGCCTGTCCTCACTGCAAGGGCTTAGGCACTGTGAGTGATATCGACCTCAAGAAGGTTATTCCTGATGAAGAGATGAACATCCACGATGGTGGTATCGCCCCATTGGGCAAATACAAGAACCAGATGATTTTCTGGCAGATACAGGCACTGCTGCAGAAGTACGACTGCGAACTGACGACTCCTATCAAGGACATCCCAGAGGATGCGATGAACGAGATACTCAACGGTTCGCTGGAGAAGGTGCGTATCAACAAGGATGTGTGCAAGACATCGAGCGATTATTTCATCGACTTCGATGGTATCATAAAGTATCTGCGTCAGGTGATGGAGAGCGATGACAGTGCCCAGGGGCAGAAGTGGGCGGAGCAGTTCCTGCAGGATTGTGTCTGTCCGGAATGTAAAGGAAAACGCTTGAACCGCGAGTCGCTGTCATACAAGATATGGGATAAGAACATCACAGAGGTGTCGGAGATGGATATCCTCGACTTCAAGGAATGGATTGACAACCTTGAGGAACACTTGAACGAAAAGCAGCAAAGCATTGCAAAAGAGATACTTAAAGAGATTCGCACCCGCACTGGATTCCTCCTTGAAGTGGGTCTTGACTATCTGTCACTGAACCGTCCTTCGATGAGTCTTTCGGGTGGTGAGTCGCAGCGTATCCGTCTGGCAACACAGATTGGCAGTCAGTTGGTGAATGTACTATATATTCTCGACGAGCCGAGTATCGGATTGCACCAGCGCGACAACGGTCGACTCATTGCTTCGTTGAAATCGTTGCGCGACATCGGCAACACTATCATCGTTGTGGAGCACGACGAGGATATGATGCTGGCGGCAGACTATATCGTTGACATCGGTCCGAAGGCTGGACGCAAAGGTGGACAGGTGGTGTTCCAGGGCACACCGAAGGCAATGCTCGAGCAGCACACGCTGACATCGCAGTATCTGAACGGTGAGATGGAGATAGCCATTCCCGCGAAGCGCCGTGAGGGCAACGGCAAGAGCATCATGCTGAAAGGATGCCGTGGCAACAACCTGAAGAATGTTGATGTGGAGTTCCCTTTGGGCAAGATGATTGTGGTGACGGGTGTCAGCGGTTCGGGCAAATCGACGCTCATCAACGAGACACTGCAACCAATACTCTCGCATCATTTCTACCGTTCACTGAAAAAGCCTATGGCCTACGACAGCATCGAGGGCATAGAGAATATTGATAAGGTGGTGACGGTTGATCAGAGTCCGCTCGGTCGTACTCCACGTTCCAACCCAGCCACATATACGGGCGTGTTTGCCGATATCCGTTCGCTGTTCGTTGACCTGCCCGAGGCAAAGATTCGTGGCTACAAGCCGGGCCGCTTCTCGTTCAATGTGAAGGGTGGTCGCTGCGAGACCTGTGGCGGTAATGGCTACAAGACCATCGAGATGAACTTCCTACCTGATGTGACAGTACCTTGTGAGTCGTGCCACGGTCGTCGCTACAACCGCGAGACACTGGAAGTGCGATTCCGCGGAAAGAGTATCTCGGATGTGCTGGATATGACAATCAACCAGGCGGTGGAGTTCTTCGAGAATGTGCCGCAGATTCTGCGTAAGATAAAGACAATACAGGATGTCGGTCTTGGATACATAAAACTCGGTCAGCCTTGCACCACCCTTTCAGGTGGTGAGAGTCAGCGAGTGAAACTTGCCACCGAACTGTCGAAGAAGGACACCGGCAGGACGCTCTACATCCTCGACGAACCGACAACGGGTCTGCATTTCGAGGATATTCGTGTGCTGATGGGTGTGTTGGACAAACTCGTTGACAAGGGCAACACGGTGGTGGTGATTGAGCATAACCTCGATGTCATCAAACTGGCCGATCATATCATTGACATGGGACCGGAAGGTGGTCGCGGTGGTGGTGAGGTGATGTTCCAGGGTACTCCAGAGGCGATGGCGAAGTGTAAGAAAGGTCATACGGCAGAATTCGTGAAGAAGAGCCTCTCCCACAGCACTGCTACCAAAGGAACAAGTGAATGATTATTTGTCAAGAATTAGAGAATTAGAGAATTTTTCTATCCTGCATGAGTTTTTCCATCCGGATGGCAATTACTTCCCTTCGCTTTTCGGCTCCAGCAAGCTGACAGCCTGCTTCAGTCAGTGAGCCTAAGTTTCTGAAATTCTCGAGCGCTCGGCATTCTATGATTAAAACCAAATGTTTTGGAAGTAGTTTATATTAGTTT
>JAUNIK010000533.1:0-288 GCA_030523505.1 Prevotellaceae bacterium
GGTGACGATGTGGATAAGGCCTTCATTATGGCTCTCCTTCTCCAGATGCTCTATGAATATCGGCAAGCATAAGCGGAATGTGGGAAGATTGACTTCAATTCTTCTGACTGCCGCCACTTGACCATTATTGAGGAGGCTCATCGTGTAATGGCTAAATGCGATAATCCTGAGCTACCGCAATATAAGTCGGCTACCATGTTTTCGAATATGCTTTCTGAGATACGAGCATATGGAGAAGGTTTTATGCTGGTCGATCAAGTGCCAACACGCCTTATTCCAGATGCAGTA
>JAUNIK010000533.1:298-2107 GCA_030523505.1 Prevotellaceae bacterium
TTGAAGATTTGCCATCGTATGGTGGCAGAGGACGACTGCAAGGCAATTGGTGAATCCATGAGCCTATCGAAAGAGCAGCGTCGCCTCATACCGAAATTACTCACAGGCCAATGCATTGTATCAAGCTCACTTGAAACAGAAGCATACTGGGTGAAAGCATCCAAAGTGAAATGAATATGAACGGGTTAGAGAATATGACAGAAAACCTTGAACAGACAAAAGGTCATTCCGAAGGAACGGAAATGAGTCGATTGTCTGACGTGGCTAACGATTATCTCAACGAGGCTATTGAAACACGAGACCCTGAGATGATAGTTAATCGCATAGATGAACTATGTGACCGCATACCCCCAAAGGCAATTGATGCAAATCCCGAGATTGGAGAGAAAATTGAGGATTTTAAAGAGGGCATTGATAACAAATACCTCGAAGCGCCAAGCGACTTAGAACAGGTTAAGCAGATTTCTGAATGTATGTCAGAAATTGAGGGTACGCGGTATGAAGAATGGCAGTGTATGTCACCGCAAGAGCGACTTGAAGCGATGCAAAAAGTTGAAAATGCGGCAGCAGAGGTTGCACATCGTCCTGCGTGTGAGGTAAAAGGGGAAAGCCTCGGAGAAGGATATTTTGGATACTTTGACCCAAACTCAAAGTCCATAACCCTTAATACCGACTATCTTGACGGAAGTTATGAGTGCTATAAAGACACTCTTGACACCATTATCCATGAGGGACGCCATGCATATCAACATTATAACGTGGACGAACGACAGGTTCATCCGAGTGATGGCGATTGCACCAATTGGAGCAAGAATCTGCATGAAAATATGTGGGGGATGTTTCCTGAGAACATCGGTTATCAGTCGCCACAGGAGGTCGGTTTTGAGCGTTATTGGATGCAGCCAGTTGAAGCTGATGCCAGAGCGTTTGCCGAAGATGTGTTTAACAAATTCAATCAAATGGCATGAATAAGGAAAATATAAAGAACATACTTATCGAACGAGGATATTCTGTAGCTGGAGCAGAAACTGCAAGTGCTGACCTCGTCAGCATATCCGATTCATTGAAGCCACTTCTTGAAAGTTGGCTGTCGGATGGCATGGAAACCGACTATGAATCCAATGGCATTACCGTCAAAGGTATTATGGCCAAGTTTGGTATGAAATATCCTGCTGCACTCCTAAGTGTAGACTGGGTAATAAGAGACCCTAAAACTGCTATTGCCGTCATTAAAAGAGGACTACGATAATGCCAACATTTATTTTGACGGCTCGTCATGACATCAACCGATGTAATGGACTTCACATTGATAAAGGACAACAGATTACAATTAACATCAACATGATAGGTATCTATCCCGGTAATCTGTTCAACAACTCTCGATGTGTAGACCAGGTAGTACAACAATTTAAGGTAAATGGAATTGATGTACCTAAGTCCGACTCTGGCGTATATAGCCGTGGGGCTTGGGATATAATCATGAGATAAATGGAATTGAAATGGCACAAGACATGACACAAGAAGAACTCCAAGGATACATCATTGATAGCTTACAGGTATTAGGAGGGCGTAATGTTCCTATTAACTTGTTGGCGGATAAGGTTAAAGCTATGCTTTCTCTGCAAGGTGTTGTTGTTGATACCGAAGTCATAAAAGAGATTGCAGTTGATATGTGTCAAAATCATTTAGACATACATCCAGGTATGAGTGATTCAAAGGGTACTATAACAGTATCTTTGGACACCAAAACCCCGGTTAAGATGCCACCAAACCAAAATCCGCACATGAAGAAATGACACAAGGCATAAC
>JAUNIK010000534.1 GCA_030523505.1 Prevotellaceae bacterium
CGCTTCTGCTATGGGAATCAGATTGGATGTTAAAAGTTTGCTTTTATAAATACAAACTGATGCCCAGAGCAAAAGAGCCAAAGGCCCTAGGCCAGATGATTTTGATCTAAATATTATAATGATATTCCAAAAACAATATAACACAAAAGAATGAAAAAACTATTTGTATTAGCAATGAGCCTGTGTTGCACTATCGGCATGCAGGCGAAGGTCGAGAACTTCCACGATGAGGTTCTCGGTAACAACGTGTTTATCTTCGGTCCGCAGGACGATATGGCGACTATCAACGCCGAGGTGGAGAAACTCCACACGAAGATGTTCCGCGAGCAGTTCGGCAAGGACCGCTATGCAGTGCTGTTCCTTCCGGGCGACTATCGCAAGGCTGGTGTGCTGAAAGTGCCATACTATATGCACATGGCAGGACTCGGACGCACGCCTTATGATGTAAAGGTGAGCAACATCCACACTCCTGCACCTCTTGCCAATGATAATGGTACCTGTACCTTCTGGCGAAGTCTCGAAAACCTCTCCGTCATCGGTCCTGAGACCTATCAGGAGGACGAGACATTCCTCTGGGCAGTGTCGCAGGCAGCACCTATCCGCCGTGTCTATTCCGAGCGAACAGTGAAAAATCAGTGGCGCAACGGATGGGTGAGTGGCGGTTTCACTGCCGACTGTAATTTCATGGCACCAGCAGGTAGCGACGGACAGCAGCAGTGGTACACCCGTAACACCCACCTCGAAAAAGGCCGTGGCAAGTTCCGCGAGGGTTCATGGAACTTCATGTTCCAGGGTGTGGAGCTCGGAACCGGAGCCGACCAGTCAACCTATGTAAACAACTGGGAATCAGGTGGTAACATTACATGGATTCCTACAACCCCTGTGGTGCGCGAAAAGCCATTCCTCTTTGTCGATGAGACGGGCAAATACAAAGTGTTCCGCCCTGCATTGCGCCGCGATGCAGTTGGACTGTCATATACCCACGATGATATGGGTCGTGGTGATGTCTTTGACCTGAAGAAAGACTTCTATGTGGTGAAGCCTGGCACCACAGCTGCCGAAATCAACAAGCGTCTCGCTTCTGGCAAGCATATCCTCTTCCAGCCGGGAATGTACGAACTCGATGAACCACTGCGTGTGAACCGTCCCGGCACTATCGTCATGGGCCTTGGCTATGCCACCCTCATTCCTTCTGCCGCTAACTCCGAGTCAGCATTGGTAGTGGCCGATGTTGATGGTATCACCATCTGTTCGCTCCTCTTCGATGCCCATTACTCATCGGCAACACTCCTCCGTGTTGATGGAGGCAAAGCCGACCACACCGACAACCCTACACTCCTTGCCGATGTGTTCTTCCGTGTAGGCGGTTTCCGTTCAGCACCAGTGCATGTCGATTGTGCCCTCGAGATTGATGCCAACAATGTCATCGGCAATCATTTCTGGATCTGGCGTGCCGATCATGGTGTGCAGAATTCAGTAGGCTGGGATGTCAACACCTCACCTTATGGTCTTCTTGTCAAAGGCGATGATGTCACCGTCTATGGACTCTTCAACGAGCATTTCCAGAAATACCAGACACTCTGGGAGGGAGAGCGAGGCAGAACATATTTCTATCAGTGTGAGACCCCTTATGATGCCGGTCAGCAGGATCGCTATATGAGTGAGAATGGTACCCGTGCCGGTTATGCGGCATACAAGGTAGCCGACAATGTCAATGTGCATAGTGCCTATGGTCTTGGTATCTACGATGTATATTTCGGCACAGATATCCGTATGGAGAACTCTATGGAAGTGCCAGAAAAGCCGGGAGTCCTCATCTATCATGTATGCAACTGCAGTCTTTCCGATTCAGGCGACCGTGGTATAGGCTATGTCATCAACGGCAAGGTGAAGAGCACTTTTAACACTTTCCGTGTCTGTCGTCCTTATGTCACCGAGTTTGTCGGCGGTGTAGTGAAGAACTCCCGCGAAGGCTGGCGCCAATAAAGATAGAATCTTATAAGGTGGGCTCTATAAATTGGCTTTTTAAGATTTTTGAATTATTTGCGAGAACAGTTTGAAAGCGGATGAAGGAGCAATGCGGGCATTGCAACTGAAGTAGC
>JAUNIK010000535.1 GCA_030523505.1 Prevotellaceae bacterium
GTTGCTCAGGCACTTATAAATAATGTTAAACTATAGTGTTGCGGAATTAAGGTTATATAATGAAGAAACAGTATCTTTTCTCAGTACTCTTTACATTGGTTCTTGCAGCGATCCCGGCACTCCAGGCTTCGGCAACAGTGCTTCCATCGCTCAAGGCTTCGGCTGACGCAACAGTATCGGCTTTCCCTCTGCATAAGGCTTCTGCAACAATGCGTCATAAGGTTCCTGCAGATGCGAGCATCCAGGCTCAGTCGTTCGGATTCCTCGATGGAACGGATGGCATGACATGGCATTTCACTCAGGAAAATGAAAGTGAGTTCTATACTTATACAAAGTCAATTGTCACTGTGTATAACTCAAAGCGTGAACTGGAAGGTTCATTCACTGTGGAGGTTCCTGCGGGCATGGCGGTAAACATGATCGAACCTTTCGGTCTTGTCACCACAAAACTGTTCGACAAGAATGCCTCTACAAAGGAGGTGCTGGTGTATCTCCACGAGATGGGCAATGCTGACAACGGTTACAAAGGAAAGGACCATCTCTATGCTTATACCATCGGCGGTGGCAAGATTGCTGAGTTCGAAGGCGATGGAATGATTGTGGATGCTTCGCCTAATGAGTGGACTCTCTGGCAGCGCCTCGTTGTGAGTCATGAGGATGCCGACGGCGTGAACACCGACATCGATATATATCGCGCTCCATCGTGGGGTGATGATACTGCAGTTCTCGACAAGACATTCCAGTATCCTACACTCAATCTGACTTATATCGACGGTCCTATCGTGAACTTCTATAAGATTGACAACAATCCATACATCGTGATCAGCCATTACGAGAAACCATTCGTGGAGTATGATGAGGATGGCAATCAGGTGATGGACTATGAGACTTTCATGCCTCATTTCACAGAGGATAACTCATTCGTTATCGAGACCTTCGACAAGAACTACAACCTCGTCAGTTCGTTCTCAGTACCAACAAATATCCATTCAGATAAGTATATCACACGCATGAACTCCTTCGGTGTCTTCGGCGACAAGGACTTCACCCGTGGCTTCTTCTCGGGAGATGATAAGTTCAACTATGTCATCCTTAACAACGATGTAACCCAGACCACTGAGTATGTGGCATCGTATGTTGTGTATGATCAGGATGGTCGTAAGGTGCGCACGATTGCAGAGAATGTGGGTGACAACTTCAAGAAACTCGCCGACATCAAAGGCAAGGAAGACCAGTGGATTTTCATTGATGCCGAGGGTACATCGCTCATAATGGTTGATCTCCCTTCATGCCGCAAGACTGCTCTCCCAGAGAGAATCGATGATTACAGCATCTCGTTCAACATCGACCGTATCCCTGCCGACAACGAGGCTGGATATCAGTATGTCATGGGTGTGAACGAGGCAACAACAAACGAGACCGGCACTGATGTCATTGCGATGTTTGCATATCTTAATGCCGACTTCTCAACCGACCATTATGTATATATCAACATGGGACCTCTCGCACAGACTTTCACCCCATTGGTCAACAACCAGGGCCTCGATCCATATCTCTTCAATACCGACGACCTGCACGAGTTCCTATTCTTCTCTAAGGTTCGCGATGACAACGAAGAAACTGGCGGTCACAATGCTCTGTTCATTGCCAACGACAACGGTGAGATCGTAGAGACATTCAACCTCGCTCCGGGTAATGAGAAGGGCGATATCTGGTCGGCGATGATTATGAACTACGGTTCAGGCAGTCCTTCGCTCTTCGTGAACTACTACAACTGGGACGAAGATACAAACACCCTCGAGTTCTATGACCTGCCAATCACGAAGTTTGCTGCTGGTGGCGACGGTAGTGCCGACAATCCATATCTCATCTCATCTGTAGGCGACCTCGCTCAGATTGTCAAGGAACCAGGCGCTTCATATCGCATTGCAAAGAGTTTCAATGCCTATGGTCATCCAGTGGCTATCGAATCGTTCAGCGGTGAACTTGATGGTAACGGCATGACAATTGAGAACCTTGATGTTACCTCCGACAACTACTATGGTGGTTTGTTCGGCAATGCTGCCGGTGCAAATATCCACGACCTCACTCTTGATTCGCC
>JAUNIK010000536.1 GCA_030523505.1 Prevotellaceae bacterium
TCAGCGTCGTGGGCTTCAGCTTTCCGCGCTTATAGGTCTTCATCCATTCGGCGGCATACTTTCCAAAGGTTGGAATGGTCTTCACCACTGGAAGGTCTGCGACAAACTCACTTCTGCGCTCTGATTTCAGCAGCGCCTTTACTGCCATTTCTGCCAGTTCGGTTTCGCTTGACGCGCAAATCTGTTTGATAATGGGGAAACCATTGTCGTTGTAGCCAACGCATACCCTCATTCTATGTTTGGACATTGCAGTTTCCTTTCTGCAATACCCTTTTTATGCCATGTCTATGCAGTTTTCAAAGAGCTATAAGCATTTTATCACAAGTCAAGTACATCTTTCCATCTTTCCATGTGTGTTTCTACAACACCATACAACTTTTTACGCGGCAGCTGCAACGAAAAGCAACTGCCGCCTTTTTTTGTTTCACGCCGAGGGACTATCAAACGACGCCTGTGGGTATTATATTCCACACCTTCTAATATATAATATAGTCACAAGGTTGAGGGAAGCAAACGAAAGCAAGAGCGTTGAAAGGAGCTACAACAATGAGCAACTTCATGAGGATTGCGTACAGCACTGAGATTTATGCTGAAACCATGGTGATTTTTGATACAACTTCTTACAACTGTCCTGCGGTTTATGAGTATAAGGCCAGCTATGCGGAGTTCCGCTGTGAATCCCATGAGCCAGGCTTTCATCCAAATGAGCGCTGTGTTTTCGGAACTGGAGCTGTCAATCTTGCGGTCTCGTGTGCGCTCAGGTCTGGCGAATGCCCGCGCCAAGGGTCATAGAATCGGCCGCAAACCCACCACGAAGGACGACATTCCGCCTATATTCTATAAGCACTATCCGTCCTTCGCAGCGGGAAAGCTCAATGTTTCGGAATTCGCGAGGTTGTGCGGGCTGAGTAGGCCAACTGTGTACAAATACCTACATTTGATTTGAAACTGCCCATAGAGAGCATCCCCAGGAAATGGCTCCTGGGGATGTTTGTCGTGAAGTAATGTTCTCTTGGGCTTACTCGCCTCTATCGATCCTAACCTGATTGCTTGTCTAAATCAAAATACAGATCAGCATCAATGATTAACAGCTTATACTGAGGACATTCTTTATGAAATGCTAAGACTTTTTTAAGGCTGTCAGCATCCCATCTTCCTTTAACTTCAAGTATTACGCTGTTTTCAAGTGTAAAATCGGGCAGGTAATTGATTCCATTCAATTGGAGCAACGCTTTTTCGTATGTCCATACTATGCCTTTAGCACTTAGCAAGCGAGCAACATTTGCCTCCCAAGCAGAACGAAATAATTGATTCATATCACTTCGGATTCCTACTCTCGTCTCGGGCTCCTTTCTATCCAAGTTGAATTGTCTGTAACCACAAGTAAATAGTATACCCTCACTTCTTAGTCCTAAGTGTGTGTGCCATCCGTACACACCACATCGTACGCCATTATTGTGTTCAACCTCATTCCATATTTTTCTTCCAATACTATTTAATTCACCATTTTGCTTTTCATCTTCCCGGCTGGAATAGAAAAAACAAACCGTTACGAAAGCAATTGAGTTCTTACCGATAGAAGCTGGGGTCCCTACCGTATTTCGTAGCCAACTGTGCACATGTCCCCGCACCGCCATAGTTTTTGAAACACTTGACAATGATCAGTGCCGTACCATTGAACACCTTTGGATCATTCAACAGGGCGAGCCAGTCTTCGGTGGTCAATCCGGGCGAATATTCCTCTTCCGTAGGCCACCACTGTTCTTCCTGATCAGGCTGGTAGTTTCGTAATCCCCACACGCCGCTGCCTATCCCTTCCACGGAATAGAACAGATCGTCGTTTCCTTCAACATAGGATTGCGTGTCGGTGCTGTGAACCTGAAGCTCATGTGAAACCTGTCTTTCCCATGCCGGATTTGTGAGGATGCTCTGGAGCTTGCCTCTTTCTTTCATGACACGGTAGATGTCATTTAGATGCCCCCTACCACCGAGGCTTTTGAGCGCCTCGGTGATTTCGGACAGATATGTTACCTTGCTCTTCTGGGAATAATACCGGCTGATGTAGAACACTACGTCCATGGTCAAGGTGCGCAACTCAC
>JAUNIK010000537.1 GCA_030523505.1 Prevotellaceae bacterium
GATGCCGATAATTGTGGCCGAAAGCGGATGCAAAGATAGCAAATTCTGCTATAATAAAGAAATCTGAGGTCGGAATTTGACCATATCAGGAGCGAAAAAACTCCATTTGCCATTTATTTGGCACCTCGACATATTATTTTTGACCAGAGAATTAGGCTATTCGGATTATTATTAGTATCTTTGCAATCAAAAAATATCATAATTTGTGTTGACATTGTGTTAGAGCAAGCGAAGTCATTGCTTCGATGTGGGAGAGCCGTGTAAGAATATTTACATATATAAATATGTGAGCTTTGAGGTTCTTAAAAAGATGGTGGGTTTACGGTTCAATGAGCCATCGACTTGGAAGCCGCCAGTCAAGATCGTATCGAGATAGAACCTTCACTCTAAAAGATAAGTCGTCGGAAACTCGAAAAAAAAGTGAGTTCCCGACGACTTATTTTTTTCTCTAAAACTGAAATATGCGCATTTTTATTGCCGTACTGCGGATATTTTATACTTTTTTCCGCAGTATGCTTGTTGAATTGAGAATAATTGCGTACTTTTGCACCGTCATTTATATCACTACAGATCATGCTCACAACCATCAAGCAACAACGTCAGGAATGCGAACAGCTCCTATCTTTGCCTTACATCAGCAGGGAGTCGCGCTATGACATTCCACTTCTTTTGCAGAACCCTCAGATCAAGTTGATCACAGGTCCTCGGCGAGCCGGCAAATCCATTTTTGCGCTCATGATGCTGAGAGGCCATAGTTTTGCGTACCTGAACTTTGATGATCCCAAGCTGCTTTCTCTTTGGAATGAAGATCTTGTGATGTCGGCTCTTGACAGTGTATATCCATCCTATCAGTACCTGTTGCTCGATGAGGTGCAGAATCTCGAAGGCTGGGATTTGTGGGTCGCAAAGCTGTATCGCCGTGGCGTGAATCTGATCATTACGGGTAGTAATGCCAAGATGTTGAGCAGCGAAATGGCCACGGTGCTGACAGGGCGATATATGGAGATTGAGATGCTGCCATTTGGTCTTTCTGAGACACTCAGCTATTCTGGGATTACAGCGCAGGATATTCGGCCGGAGCAGGAGGCTAAGGCAAGGATCATCTACGAGGAATATTTGCGCCTAGGAGGCTATCCGGAGACACTGCAGGCTCGCCAGATGACGGGGAGCTATCTGCAGACGCTTTTCACATCGATTATTACGAAGGATGTGGCACAGCGACATAGGATACGTAAGGTGACGGAACTATTTAACCTCGCCAACTACCTGCTTTCCAACTTCTGTAATCCGTTTACCACCTTGTCGCTGAGCGAAGATCTGGGCATGAGTAGTGAGAATACGGTCAAGAAGTTCTGTGGCTATCTTCACGAGCCTTATTTGTTCTATTATCTGCCACGATATAATAACAAACTGAAGGTGATGATGAAGGCTCCTCGAAAAGTGTATGTGGTGGATAATGGCTTTGTCCTAGGGGCGGGATTCAATCTCAGCGAGAATCTCGGTCGTCTTCTCGAAAATGATGTCTTCCTGGAACTGCGTCGTCGAGGCTATGACGAAGAGAAGTCGCTCTTCTATTATCGTTCACGTAATGATAAGGAGGTGGATTTCGTCACCCGTAAAGGGGCTCATGTAGAGCAACTTATCCAAGTATCATACGATATATGCAGCGAGCGGACCCTCAAACGCGAACTCTCCGCTATGGTGGAATGTGCAGAGGAATTGCATTGTGATAATCTTTTGCTGATTACATTTGATGCAGAAGATACTATCATACATAATGATAAAACCATACAAGTGTTGCCTTTTAATAAATGGCAAGGCGATTAATCGTATAATGTGTCAACACAAGCGCGGGTGTGTTGATGTTTGCTGGTTTGAATATCAACACAAGTGCAGCGTATTGGAAGCATAACTCCCGATGGCAAGAAGAGTAATGCTGGCCCTGAGCTATGGTTGACCTGGCGAGAGGAATCGAAGAAACGACGTGGATATCGATAAAAACGAACCGCAGCGCTGAAGTTCAGTACTGCGGTTGTTTTCTATCTGGTTCGCCCAGCATGGGCATACTCTAACGGGTGCAAGTCCCTAAGCCGCCCT
>JAUNIK010000538.1:0-797 GCA_030523505.1 Prevotellaceae bacterium
GTACCCAGGACGACTCTCGTCTCATTTCTATGGCGATGGAGGTAACGTCGGCATCCAACTATCACAACAAGCTCAACGACAACATGCACGAATATGTCGACGTGGTAAGTTTCAACCAGTATGTGGGTTGGTACCGTGACTGGCGCGATGCAGACAAGATGACCTGGGAGGTTCCCTATGAAAAGCCAGTCATCGTGAGCGAGTTTGGTGGTGGTGCATTGCAAGGTCTCCACGGTGACAAAGAGACTCGCTGGAGCGAGGAATACCAGGAGAATATGTATAAGGAGAACCTCAAGATGCTCGACAAGATAGAAGGTCTCTCCGGTCTCTCTCCCTGGATACTCATGGACTTCCGTTCGCCAGCTCGATACCTTCCCGATGTACAGGACTACTTCAACCGCAAGGGACTCATATCGAGCGAAGGTCGAAAGAAACTCGCCTTCTACGTGATGCAACAGTACTATCAGAAACGCATAGAGGCAGAGACGTGAAACACTGCAACGAAAACCACACTAGAAAGATGAAACGACTAATAGCTCTCGCTATGTTGCTAATGCCTCTCCTGATGGGGGCCAAAGATAAGGACGGCATCAAACTGGCACAACTCGACAAGGCTCGTGAGGCTGTGTGGAAGGAATGGTGCGAAAAGCTGGCCAAGGAGGACACCTTGCCTGCCTTTTCCACCGAAGCACTGGAGAAGCAGAACACGATGAGATGGGGACTACCCACCGAACTGGAACCTAAGGCCGTCATGCCGTTCTATTCGGGAACCAAAGGTGAGAAGCCGGAGAAAGGAT
>JAUNIK010000538.1:807-2093 GCA_030523505.1 Prevotellaceae bacterium
CCCAAGGATGCAGAATGGACCACCGGACTGAAACTCGCACAGGTCTTCGACGATGCACCGTCGCTCTATCTCGTACCGCAGATTCCCAATGAGGGTGAATACTATCGCTGGTGGCAGAAAGCCAAGCAATGGGCATGGCGCCATACACTCGAGAAGCTCCTCTCCCATCCCGATGTGGACCCTGCCAGGATATACATGTTTGGTATATCAGAAGGTGGATATGGTTCACAGCGACTTGCTTCCTTCTATGCTGACTATCTCGCAGGAGCCGGACCTATGGCTGGAGGTGAACCCTTACGAAATGCTCCTGCAGAGAACCTTTGCCAAACGGCCTTCTCACTCATCACCGGCGAACTGGATCGTGGATTCTACCGCAACCAGCTCACACAACGCACCAAGGAGCGTCTCGACAGCCTGAAGAAGCTATATCCTGAAGAGTACAACCATCGTGTGATGCTGGAAGAAGGAAAAGGTCATGCTATGACATATACACTCACCACGCCATGGTTGAAGCAGTTCAGCAGAAAGGCTCAGCCTAAGCATTTCCGTTGGGAAAACTATGAGATGGATGGTCTGAAGCGCAATGCTTTCTACAACCTGGAAGTGCTTCAGGAAGACACCGAGGAAAGATGTGACTACGAGTTTGATATACAAGGCAACGAGGTGCATCTTACGGTTAGCGAAGTGAAATATATCATCACAGAGCGTGACCCCATGTATGGCATCGAGCTCAACAATACACGTGAATACAAGGATGCCAAACACGGAGCAGTGCGTATCTACCTGAGCGAAGAATTGGCTGACCTCAAGCGCCCCGTGAAGGTCTATCTCAATGGTAAATTGTTCAGTACGTCACGTCCACAACTCAAGCGTACAACCCTCGCTCAGAGTTGTGCGCTCTTTGCCGATCCTCTCCGACTCTTCCCTGCATGCATCGATGTGAAGTGGTAATCGAGAGAAAACCAGCATAGCGTACCCAAGAGATCAAATCGTAATAAAATAATACGCTGGGACAGGATGATGTCTCAGCGTATTAATTTTTGATACGAACTGCAATTGGGCAGTTTACGGAAATGATATGAGGTTGTTATTTCAACTCCATCTTATAGGTCAGCAATTTGACATGGTCATAAATGGCCTTCATGATACGAGAGTTCATTAGATTGCCGTTTGAACTTTCATTGTTATTTACAACCAATTCTTCACCATTGTAGTGGCGTATGATTTTATAACCTATAACCATAGGGGTCTTACCGTCTTTTGGAAGAGCATCTACGGCTGCGTCA
>JAUNIK010000033.1:0-4991 GCA_030523505.1 Prevotellaceae bacterium
CACCCAAGTCCTCCCTGAGGGAGGGATGTCTAATACTTAGACGCGACGATGGGTTGTCGCATATTGTTTGTTACTATTTTATAATAATGAAGAGGCAATCTCACGTGCTTCGCGGTCTGAAGCGAAATAATCCTCGAGCGTTGGAGTCTTAATGAATGTTGCCTTTGCCATTGTCTCCTCGATGATCTCACCCATACGGAGGAATCCGCAACGATCCTGACGG
Source organism: Prevotellaceae bacterium (assembly GCA_030523505.1). Classification (GTDB taxonomy): domain Bacteria; phylum Bacteroidota; class Bacteroidia; order Bacteroidales; family Bacteroidaceae; genus Prevotella. The sequence goes on from JAUNIK010000033.1 coordinate 224, forward strand.
AAGGCAAGGTTCACCACCTCATTGGCTGCATTAAGCACACAGGCAGCATTGCCACCACGGCGGATTGCTTCGTATGCCATTGCCAAGCAGCGGAACTTCTCCATGTCTGGTTCGAAGAACTCCAGCGGTTGCTTGAACAGGTCAAGGCGTGGAGCATCGAGATACAGACGCTCTGGGAAAGAGAATGCATACTGGATAGGGAGTCGCATATCTGGAACACCGAGTTGGGCTTTCACACCACCATCGCGGAACTGCACCGCAGAATGAACTATTGACTGTGGATGTACGAGCACCTGAATCTTTTCTGCAGGAACATCAAAGAGCCATTTTGCCTCGATTACCTCGAATCCCTTGTTCATCATTGATGCTGAGTCGATGGTGATCTTTGCTCCCATGTCCCATGTAGGATGTTTCAGGGCATCAGCGGCTGTGACAGTCTTCATCTGGTCGAGGGTGAACTTACGGAAAGGTCCGCCCGACGCTGTGAGGAGAATCTTTTCTATCTCGTTGAAATCCTCACCTACGATGCTCTGGAATATCGCACTATGCTCTGAATCAACAGGCAGGATTGGAGCGTGATACTGCTGTGCAAGGGCATTGATGAGTTCACCTGCCACCACGAGAGTCTCCTTGTTGGCAAGGCAAATCTTCTTATGCGCCTTGATGGCATGGATTGTTGGCGACAGACCGGCAAAACCCACCATTGCAGTGAGCACCATATCTATTGGTTCGGCCTCAACAACCTGGTCGAGGGCATCAGCACCGGCATAGACATTGATATCTGGACAGTCAGCCAGGAGTTCCCTCAACTGCTCGTATTTGCTCTCATCGGCAATAACCACACACGCTGGGTGGAACTTATGTGCCTGTTCTGCCAGCATCTCCACACGGGTGTTGGCGGTAAGGCAGTATGCCTCATAGCGGTCAGGGTTCTTCTCAATGACATCAAGCGCCTGAGTTCCGATGGAACCGGTAGAGCCGAGGATGCAGATTGAAGATCTCTTGCCCTCCTTCAAATCCCCTGAGGGGGATGAATATAAACTATTATTCATTGATATGTCATATTTATAAATCCAACAAACCTTCTGGTAGGTTCATGGAAATAGTTCGTTTTTCAACATCAACATCCGCGATGAGTTCCTCGGATGCAGGGATGAGCATTCCGTCTTCCAGTTCAAACATTATATTATCTGTCTGGTCGTCGATATAGTCAATCACTCCCACCGCCTTTTCTGTCTTGGCATCAACGAGAATGAATCCCACCAACTGAGCATAACTGAGTTCCCCTCCTTCTGATGCGTCGGCTGAGATTCGTGGATAGAACACATCGCAACCCGTCAGTTCGGCGGCACGGCCCTGGGTGTTTATATCCTCGAACTTCACCAGTGCCACCTCGTCAGATTTGAAGCGATATTCCTCCATGAAGAACGGCACGAGAATGCCATCAATCTCGAGGATGAGATATTCCCCATCGGTGGTATCAAAGATATCATCGTCAAACTGGAATGTTATCTCGCCATTCACACCGTGAGTCTTACCCAATCGGCCTATTTTATATACTTCTTCCTTTTTTATCATATTATTTGGTAACGATATACCTTTTGCACAGAGTTGTTTTTTTAACCACGAATTACGCGAATTACACTAATTTTTATTATCCCTATCATTTTTCTATATAGTTTCACATAATTTTATTTCGTGAAATTCGCGAAATTCGCGGTAAAAATATTTATGTCTAATTGTATATCACTTCCTATTATTTTATGTAATCACTCTCCCCTCCTAAAGGAGGGGGGCGGGGGAGGTCTTACTCTCTACTTATCCTTGCTCCGAGGGCATTGAGGCGTTGCTCTATATCCTCATAGCCACGGTCAATCTGGGTGATGTTCTCTATGCGACTGGTGCCATCGGCTGAGAGGGCTGCGATGAGCAATGCAATACCGGCACGGATATCCGGACTCGACATTCTACCTCCACGCAGGCGGATATTCCTGTCGTGGCCCACCACTACAGCACGATGTGGATCACAAAGAATGATCTGTGCACGCATGTCGATGAGTTTATCAACGAAGAACAATCGACTCTCGAACATTTTTTGGTGGAACAGCACCGAACCCTTTGCCTGTGTTGCCACAACGAGCAATACAGAAATAAGGTCAGGTGTGAGTCCCGGCCATGGGGCATCAGAGAGCGTCATGATTGTTCCATCGATGAACGAGTCTATCTGATAATGCTCCTGCTTTGGTATCACGAGGTCGTCGCCATCTTCGACAATCTCTATTCCCAGACGACGGAACGCGTCAGGAATGATACCGAGGTTTGGTATCGACACATCCTTGATTCGTATGCCCTCGCCTATCATTGCTGCCATACCGATGAACGAACCTACCTCAATCATGTCCGGCAGAACGCGGTGTGTTGCACCGTGGAGACTCTCAACACCTTCGATGGTGAGAAGGTTCGAGGCAATACCACTGATCTTTGCACCCATAGCGTTGAGCATGTGGCACAGTTGCTGGATGTATGGTTCACAGGCGGCATTGTAGATTGTCGTTGTGCCTTCGGCGAGTACCGAGGCCATGATGATGTTGGCTGTACCGGTTACCGAAGCCTCGTCCAGAAGCATATATGTTCCTTTCAGTTTCTCTGCAGTGATGCTGAAAGTGTTGTTTTCTTCATTATGCACAAAGTCGGCTCCGAGGTTCTTGAAACCGAGGAAATGGGTGTCGAGACGTCTGCGACCAATCTTATCACCACCCGGTTTTGCCACAGTGGCCTTGCCATAACGGCCGAGCAACGGACCAATCATAAGTACACTGCCTCGGAGCGATGCACACTTCTTCACGAACTCCGCACTGCCGAGATAGTCGAGATTGAGAGCATCAGCCTGGAAAGAGTAGTCGTTGCGCGAGTGTCGTGTCACCTTCACGCCGATATCTTTCAGCAGTTTGATGAGATTGTTTACATCGAGAATGTCGGGCACATTGCTGATTCGCACCTCCTCGTCGGTGAGGAGTGTGCCGCAGACAACCTCCAGTGCCTCGTTCTTGGCACCCTGAGGAACGATAGTGCCTTTCAGCGGATGACCGCCTTCAATGATGAATGCTCCCATAGGCTATTTCTTCTTGTCCTTGTTATTTGCCACATTTGCCACACTCACCTTTGCGAAGCGGAATGAAGAGAGGTCGAGCTGTATCACACCATCGGTATAGCGTGCCAGGTCGTCTGCCACCTTCTCGTCATCGTTGGAGCCATGTCCCCACTCCACCAGACAGCGTTTCATCTGGTTGGCAACCTGTTCCGTCAGTGCATCGCGCTCCTCGCCGGCTGGCATGCTCTTCAACTTCTCAAAGACTTCGAAGAGCATCGCTCCATAGTGGCGCACTTTCGGTGCTCTCTGACCATAAGTCAATGGCTGTGGGCGCTGGGTGATATTATGTGCCTGGGTGATATCAACAGGATAGTCGATATCGAGTTTGAAGTCAGACATTATTGCAAGATGATCCCACAGTTTCTGCATACGGTCGTCACGGTTGCCTTCCTGGTGGAACATACGGTCCATAGTGCTGATAATGGTTTCAGCACACACCTGACGCTCATAACGATCTTCAATAGTGAGACAGTAGTCAACCATCTTCTTTATCTCACGACCGTACTCCGGCAGTTGCAGTTTATCTCGCTGGGTATTGTAATCTAATCCTTTTATATTCATATTATACAAGTTTCTTTGGTAATGCTGCCTGATATTCTTTCAGGTAGAATGGCACGAAGTATGCTACATCCTCAAACTCCTGTCGGTAGAAACATTTTGTGGCGAGTGGTGCCATATCCTTTGCAAGGGGTTCCATGTCGTCAATGAAACGTGCATTCGGATGGGTTATCACCTCCTTGCACTTTGATGCTCCCGGACCGAAGAAATATACTACCTTCTCGTCGAGTATCTCTTTGTATGAGTTCTCATCAATGATGTCGGCGCCTGTTGCTCTCACTTCGCGCAATGCACGGTCATAGACAGCGGCATACACCTCCATACGACGGGCATCGAGCATCGGACAGAGCAATGCATCTTCCTCGACACTTTCTCCGAGAAGCAATGGCACACACATAGCCTGAAGTGTTGGTATGGCAATCAGTTTCGCATCACGGCCATAGCAGACGCCTTTCGCCATGGACACTCCAATACGCAGACCGGTATATGATCCTGGTCCGCTGCTCACTGCCACAGCCTCCACCTGAAGACCGCTGTTATCGATGAACGAGAGTGCCTGATCGACATAAACACCGAGGCTGACGGCATGGTTTGGACCGCTATGATCTTCTTCATTCCAGATGACATGACCTTCGTCCACAACAGCCACCGAACATACGCTCGTGCTTGTTTCAATGTTCAAAATACAAGCCATTATTCCATTATAATTATTATTTAATTTGCAAATATACGATTTTTTCCGGCAAAATTATTACTTTTGCAAAAATTTAACCCCAAAGCGTGGCTTTATTTATCCCATTTGGGCTATTTATGAGAATATAAACCGAAAAAGAAGTATGATATTATCAATGACTGGCTACGGCAAGGCGGTCGTAGCGTTCAACGAAAAAAAGATTAATGTAGAGGTGAAGTCGCTCAACTCGAAGTCGCTTGACCTCAGTACTCGTATCGCTCCTCTCTATCGTGAGAAAGAGATGGAAATCCGACAGCTCATCCAGCAGAAGGTGATCCGCGGAAAAGTGGATTTCTCGCTCTGGGTTGAGAAGAATGCCACTCAGG
>JAUNIK010000033.1:5001-12843 GCA_030523505.1 Prevotellaceae bacterium
CTACTCCTATCAATGCAGAGATGGTGCGCTACTACTACGACCAAATCAACCGCATTGCCTACGAGCAGGAGATGAATCTTGCTCCTGTGGAGTGGAGCACTCTGTTGCGTATGCCTGATGTGATGACAAAGTTGGAGGCTGAGGAACTCTCTGACGAGGAGTGGACTGCTGTGAGCGGGGCTGTGAATGCGGCTCTCGACGCTTTGGTTGACTTCCGTCGCCAGGAGGGTGCTGCCCTTGAGAAGAAGTTCAACGAGAAGGTGGACAACATCGAGGCTCTCATGAACTCCATCGAACCTTACGAGCAGTCGCGTGTCGAGAAGATCCGTGCTCGTCTCATCGAGAACCTGTCTTCTCTTAAAGAGGTGGACTACGATAAGAACCGTCTGGAACAGGAACTCATCTATTACATCGAGAAACTCGACATCAGCGAGGAGAAGCAGCGTCTTGCCAACCACCTGAACTATTTCCGCGAGACAATGGCTGAGCAGGACGGTGGTCAGGGAAAGAAACTCGGATTCATCGCTCAGGAGATGGGCCGCGAGATCAACACCACTGGTAGCAAGTCCAACCAGGCTGAGATGCAGAACATCGTCGTAAAGATGAAAGACGAGTTGGAGCAGATCAAGGAACAGGTGCTGAATGCACTTTAAAAGAAGACCCTCTCCCCAAGAAGACCTTCCCCCTTACCCCTTCCTTACAGGACGGGGAGTAAAATGCTTTTAAGAACAATAACATTATGAATAAAGGAAAACTCCTTATTTTCTCAGCTCCATCGGGCTCGGGCAAGAGCACTATCGTACAGTGGCTGATGAACGAGCACCCTGAGTTGAACATCCATTTCTCTATCTCGTGCACCACTCGTGCACCTCGTGGCACTGAACAGAACGGTGTGGAATATTTCTTCCTCACTCCTGACGAGTTCCGTGCAAAGATTGCCGAGGATGCCTTCGTAGAATACGAAGAGGTATATACCGACAAATACTATGGTACTCTCAAAAGTCAGGTGGAGAGCCAGACTGCTGCTGGCGAGAATGTAACCTTCGATGTGGATGTGAAGGGTGGATGCAACATCAAACGTCAGTATCAGGACGAGGCGATGAGCATCTTTATCCAACCACCATCAATCGAGGAACTCCGTCGTCGCCTCGAGGGACGAAAGACTGATGCTCCGGAGGTTATCGAGCAGCGTCTTGCAAAGGCTGAATACGAGATGACTTTCGCGTCACAGTTCGACCATATCGTCATCAACGACGATTTGGCAAAGGCTGAGGCAGAGGTGTATGAACTGGTGAAAAACTTTGTCGGATAATGGCCAAACAACGCATCGGCATCTTCGGTGGCACCTTCGACCCTATCCACAACGGACATGTGAAGTTGGCTGCCTCGTTCCTCAAGAAACTCCATCTCGATGAGGTGTGGTTTCTGGTGACACCGCAGAATCCGTGGAAGCAGAACAATAACCTCTCGCCCGACGAGTATCGTTTTGAGTTGGTGCAGAAGGCTCTCGAAGGGCATCCGGGGTTGGTGGCAAGCGACTATGAGTTCCACCTCGACAAACCGTCGTATTCCTATCAGACGCTGCGTCATCTGCGTGAGGATTATCCCGACAAGGAGTTCATGCTTCTCATCGGTGCCGACAACTGGGTGAAGTTCAGCAACTGGGCAGAATACGAGGAGATCCTCGCCAACCACAGCATTGCTGTCTATCCGCGTAAGGGCTACGAGGTTGATGAATCCACAATGCCGCCGAATGTGCAGTTTGTGAAGACTCGTCTCTATAATGTGAGTAGCACGGAGATCCGCGCCCGTCTCGCCAAAGGCCAGAGTGTGGCCCGTATGGTGCCAAAGAGCATACTCGCACGCCTCAGCCCCCCAACCCCCAAAGGGGGAGTGAAAAATAGTTAGCGATAGCGTCCTCTGGGGTCCTATTGCTTCCTCTAAAATCCTATAATGCCCTCGTTATCGTTCCCTTTACTCCCCCTTCGGGGGTTGGGGGGCTTTACCTTATGAAAACCGCTGTTGTCATACTCAACTGGAATGGTGCAGAGATGATGCGCCGATTCCTGCCTTCCGTGGTAGCACATTCTACTACGGACAGCGAGGTGTGGGTGGCTGATAATGCCTCTACCGACAACTCGCTGGAAGTCCTTAAAAACGAGTTCCCTACGGTGAAGACTCTCGTCCTTGAAAAGAACTGGGGCTTTGCCGAAGGCTATAACAAGGCTCTTGCACAGATCCCTGCCGAATACTTCGTCTTGCTCAACAGCGATGTGGAGGTCACTCCGGGATGGCTCGACCCTCTGGTGGAATATCTCGACAGCCATCCTGATGTTGCTGCTGTCCAACCGAAACTCCTCAAGGCGCAGTTCGACAAACCGTCCGACCAATCTACCGACAGCCAGTTCGAATATGCTGGTGCTGCCGGGGGATTCATCGACAAACATGGATATCCTTATTGCCGTGGCCGTCTGTTTGGTGTCGTGGAGAACGATCATGGTCAGTACGACACTCCTATGGAGGTGCACTGGGCAACGGGTGCCTGTCTGGTGGTGCGTGCCAGCGACTATTTCGAAGCGGGAGGTCTCGATGGGCGTTTCTTTGCCCACAACGAGGAGATAGACCTCTGCTGGCGCATGCGCATCGCGGGCAGAAAGATAATGTGTCTGCCTCAGAGCAGGGTGTATCATCTCGGTGGTGGTACTCTGCCACAGGGCAACCCGCGCAAGACTTACCTCAACTTCCGCAACAACCTCACGATGCTCTACAAGAATCTGCCTGAATCGCGTTTGAAGAGTGTCATGCGAACACGAATGCTGCTCGACTATGTGGCGATGGCTCAGTCGCTGGCAAAGGGCAATATCGGCGATGTGAAGGCAATCATCAACGCTCGCCGCGATTTCAACAAATGGAAAAACAACTTCAACAACGATAGAATGAAAATCCAATCAACCCGCTCGCTGGCTCCTGAGAAGGACCTCGCACCGATATCACTGCTCTGGCAGTTCTTTGCTCGTGGAAAGAAAACATGGGATCGTCTCCCATCTGCCATATTGCTTGCTCTCATGCTGCTGTCACCAGTGGCGATGATGGCTGGCGACAATACCGATGGCAAGACTCGTGGTATTGGTGTTTACCCGGGACGCCCGAGTGAGTCGTATGCTGCAAGCACCGTCGAGACGAAGGTGTTCCATAACCTCACCCTCAACCATGCTGCCTACCATTCTTCGAACTACGACTTCAACCTCACCGCCCAACTCGTCACCGACGGTCTGGCTGCCAAGGCTGCTCCTGCCTGGATGGAGGTGTTGCTCAATGGCAAACCGACGAATCTCCGTGAGCGCGACTGGGCTTTCAATGGCAATGAATGGTCGGGCAACACCATCATGGGCAGCAATGCCACATACGAGATAAAGTGGCACAACATGAAGATTCGTGTTGATAGTGTCTATATGGATTATGTGGTGGCTTACCATCGTGAACAGGCTACCAAGGGCTATGACATCCGCCTCATGGACGGACAGCACCAGATGCTCCGCCTTCAGAGCGACAATGGTCTGCCTGGTCCTCCGATGCGCTATCAGCTCAATGCCGACCCAAACAAGCAGGAGCGTGGTGCTGAGACACTCCCTGCATGTCGCATAAAGCAGGGTTTTGCTCTCGAAAGCAACGATTCCATCGGCAGTTTCAAGATGCTGATGAACATGGAGGGTGCTGAATATTGGCGCGTCTCCGACCTGCGATTCTTCTATCAGGGCAAGGCTGTCGATACCGAGATGCTGTCGTCCAACTGTTTCCAGAGTGCATGGATGAGTGCCGAGGGCGGCAACCAGTGGGTGTATGTCGATATGGGTGCTCAGGCACAGGTCGAGAAAGTGCGCCTCTATTGGTTAGGTTTTGCTCCTAAGGGCCGCCTTGAGATTTCCGATGATGCCCACAACTGGAATGCTTTTGCCTCACTGCCTACCGACCAGGGTGTGTACTACGAGATTCCTGTCGATAAGGTGAAGGGCCGCTATCTCCGCGTGTCGGTAGAGGGTTCCGACAGACCTTATGTCATGGTTGAACTCGAAGCTCTGGGCCGTGGCGGCACCATCGCCCGTCCTCATGCCGAGGCTGCTGTCGAGGGCAACAAGTGGTTGCTCAATGGTGGCGACTGGCGCATACAGCGTGAGTCGGAGGTGCGCTGGGCTGGCGAGGTGGTGTCTATCCCTGGCTACCCAGTGAAGGACTGGATTCCTGCTACTGTTCCTGGCACTGTCCTCACGAGTTATGTCAATGCGGGGGCTTTGGCCGACCAGAACTATGATGATAATATGTACTACACCTCGGAGTCGTTCTTCAACTCCAACTTCTGGTATCGTCGTGAGTTCAACCTTCCTAAGGAATGGAACGGCAAGCGCATCTATATCAACCTCGACGGTATCAACTGGAAGGCACAGATATGGCTCAACGGTCGCAAGGTGAACCGTATGGAGGGCGCTTTCGTGCGTGGTAAGTTCGATATCACATCACTCGTTTATAAAAACACCACCAATGTCCTCGCCATCGAGATTGAGCGTGTGGCTCATCCAGGTTCTGTCAAGGAGAAGAACACCCATAGCACCGATATCAATGGTGGTCTGCTGGGCTATGACAACCCTACCTTCCACGCTACTGTCGGATGGGACTGGATAACCTCCGTCCGTGGTCGCGACATCGGTATATGGAACGATATCTACCTCACCGCCGAGACTGGCATGTATCTCTACGATCCATTGGTGACAACCACCCTCAACCAGCCTGACACCCTCGCTACTATGCACCCTGTGGTGAACTTCAAGAACGAGACTGGTCGTGTGCTCAACGGAACCCTCGTTGGATGGGTTGGCGATGTGAAATTCGAGAAGGCTGTCAAGGTAAAGCCAGGCGAAGGCTCACTCCGCATCGACCCAGCCGACTGCGCCCAACTGCGTGATCAGAAGATGCGCCTGTGGTGGCCTAACGGTTACGGCGAACCATACCTCTACGATGCTGGTTTCTGCTTCCTTGGCGAAGAGGGCGACACACTCTCTACCATCCATTTCAAGCAGGGCATTCGTGAGGTGACATATAAAGACAAGCAGACAAAACTCACTATCTATGTGAACGGCCGTCGTGTAGTGCCTCTGGGTGGCAACTGGGGATTCTCTGAGCAGAACCTCAACTATCGTGCTCGTGAGTACGACACAGCAGTGAGATACCACCGCGACATGAATTTCAACATGATTCGCAACTGGGTCGGACAGACCGGCGATGATGAGTTCTATGAGGCTTGCGACAAATACGGTATCATGGTATGGCAGGACTTCTGGCTTGCCAACCCTGCCGACGGACCGGATCCTGCCGATGAGCAGATGTTCATGAACAACGCCAACGACTATGTCGGTCGCATCCGTCATCACGCCTCTATCGCCCTCTACTGTGGACGCAACGAAGGATATCCTCCTGCAACACTCAACCGCGAACTCGAGAACCTCGTGAAAAGTCGCCATCCGGGAATGGAATATATCGCCTCGTCGGCTGATGATGGTGTGAGCGGTCATGGTCCTTACTGGGCAATCCCTGCCAAGGAGTACTTCGAAAAACAGACTGGTCAGTTGCATTCCGAGCGCGGTATGCCGAATGTGATGACCTATGAAGGACTCTCGCGCACCCTCCGTCCTGAGAACCTCTGGCCACAGAACATCCACTGGGGACAGCACGACTACACCATGGCTGGTGCACAGCGTGGTGCCACCTTCAACAAACTCATCGAGCAGTATGGCGATATCCAGTCGGCTGAGGAGTTCACACGACTCGCACAGTTTGTCAACTACGACGGCTATCGCGCCATGTACGAGTCAGGCAGCGCAGCCCGTATGGGACTCCTCATATGGATGAGTCACGCCTGCTGGCCTTCGATGACATGGCAGTGCTACGACTACTACTTCGAACCAACAGCCGCTTATTTCGGTTGTAAGAAAGGCTGCGAACCACTGCATATCCAGTACAACGCCTCTACATCCGATATTGAGGTAGTGAACCTCGGTGTTGGCGACTATAACAAGATGAAATATGAGGTATGTCTTTATGACATCGACGGCAACAAGCTCAGCGGTATGAAGGGCAAGGTCAACTCTCCTAATGATTCCAACATCAAATGCGGAGTTGTCAACACCCAGGGAGCCACACTCATGCGAATGAAACTCATGAAGGGCAAGACCGTCATCAGCGAGAACACCTACATCCTCGACCCATCCGCCCTCCAAACCGCCAAGAAAGCAACGTTGTCGTACACCGTCCAGCCATCGCCATCGCCAACCTCTCCCCATAAGGGGGGAGATGCCGAAGGCAGAGGGGGCCTCTCTATTACCCTCCAAGCCCCAAAGGACGCCCCAGTCTATATGGTCCGTCTGAACCTCAAGGATGATAACGGTGAGCAGATCCTTCCAGTGATGTATGAGGACAACTACTTCCATCTCCTTCCAGGCGAGAAGAAGACCGTCACCATCACCTGGCACGCCGAAGACCAGCACACCCCTGGCGCTACAGTAGAGATTACAAAATACAACTAAATACCGATTATGGACTACAATTCAGAATCACATATCACCACTATCGCCGAAGTGAAGGCTTTCTTTATCGAGATGGTAAAGATTGCCGGCGACGAGTGGCATCCTGACGACAGTTACTCATCATATAAGGACCGCAAGACCAAGGAGTGTCTCTTCACCCCTGAGGAGATTGTAGAGTGTGAGCGTCTCCAATCCGAATGTTTCGCCGTATGCGACGCCAAGGGTGTCGATATCTACGACCTCGGCTGGGAAGCCATCGAAGCCTCGATAGAGTAAGCAAGAAGCCCTCGCGCCTTTCGCACGCCCCTTTGTCCATTTTTTTGCTTCGCGGTAGAAAAATGGGGTATTTTTGTGAGAATGTAAGAATGTCCCTCCCGAGCGTGTGTGTATTAAAGAGGTGTTCAGGCGAAGTGGGCCAATAAACCTGTCCCCTGATTCTGCGACCAAGACAATTTGCTAGACACTGTCTGACAAATTGGATAAGTAAGGTAGAATTTACGCATCTGTTGGAGATTAGGACGGCTGAATCCTTTTCCAAGAGTTGCACCTAGTACTTTTGCAAGATTTCTGAGCAAGTTAGTTCCGTACTTAGCTCTGACCTCACCTTGCTGTTCAAACTCAACAATATGTTTTCCGATGTTCCAGTATGCCTCTACTATAGCTGTATTGACACTTGCAGCTATCCCTTGCTTGGTCTTGTTGACTATGCTGGAGATAGTATCTGCAAGTTGCTGAAGTTCAGGGTCTTGCAAATGCTGTATGGTGTCAGCTTTAACAACGTCATTATTGCTCATAACTAATAAATGTGTTTAGTATTGATCTACAACTCGTTTTCTATACTCGCCACTCAGTGGCTCTAACCTTTCTTGATAGCACTCGGAAATAAGTAGAGTACCACTATAATCTACTCCCCCACTAATTCGGTATAATTCACTTCAAGAAGGTTTGCAATCTTTTCAAGCATCTCTGGCTTTGGCTGAGACTTATTGTTGCACCACTGACCAACGGTACATGCTGACTTACCAACTTGTTCCGATAGCCACTTTGTTGTCTTGCCCTTTTCAGTTAGGACTTCTTTGATTCTATTCATATCTGCTATAGAGTAATTCGTTGCTAATAGTTTCTTTCCGCAAAGATACACCTTTTTCTTTAGAAAAACAATAGCTTAATAAAAAAAATCGCATTATCACATTATCGCAATAACAACCCTTAAAAACATGGTTGGGTATAATGTATATATATTATATATATAATATATTTAATATAC
>JAUNIK010000539.1:0-1800 GCA_030523505.1 Prevotellaceae bacterium
GACGTGTGACTTACGCGCGGGTGAAGACCGCCCCCGCCCGCCTTACACGGGGGCGGTCTACAACCGCAGTATAGCGTATCATTTTCCCTGCCCTGCCTTCGCCTTCGCTCAGTTAGGACAGGGTTATGTGCAGAACCCAGTTCTGCGTATCGGCTTACAGCCTCTTTTATCCTACAATATACTTTCCAAACGGCAGCTTGCCAATCATCCAGGAAATGCCGAAGCAGCAGATGTAGGTTGAGATGGCAGTAGCTGGAATGGTAAGCCACTCGGGAAGCATTGGGTTGTAAAAAACAAACCAATGTGGCAGCATCAGCATGTGCATCAGATACATGCCATAACTGGCTGTTGAGATAGGCAGGATTACCTTGTTATACAACCAGCTGTCTGACCCTCCCTTGATGGTGGTAAACAGCATGAACAATGCGAAACTCATTCCTATGGCAAAAGGAGTAAGGTTCTGCCAATCCTGTTCGAGTACCGCAGGTGCTGTAGCCCTAGTGCTGTAATAGTCGGCACTTACGAAACACACCGCATAAAGTAAAGCTAGCATAGGCAGGCATACGCATAGGATGTGCTTCTTGGTCCAATTAAGATGCACACGGATGAAATGAGCCAGTAGCAGGTACCCCACAAATCCCGACACATAATAGAATGTGGCATTCGGATTCCACCAACACTCTCCAAAGATGTCGCCACCCAAAAGCTCTCGCAACCTATAGAATGAGCAGGTAAACAGCCATATTCCCAGATAGATGAGTTCCTCTTTACGGCTCAGTTTATCCAACCATGGCGAGATAACAGGCATGATGAGATAGAGGCCCAATAGCATGTAAACAAACCAAAGGTGCGAACCCGAAACGGGGAAGTTGACATAGCAACGCTGCAGTTCCTGAACAGCTTCTGCCCATGTCTGTGCGTTCCATAGGGTAGGCAATATGGCATAGACAGGCAGGAAGACCAGCAGCGGAATCAGCACTCTCGTAAATCTCTTCTTGAAGAATTGCAACGTATCTGTCTTGACAGGTACCAGCAGAAATGCCGATGCCATCAGGAACAAAGGCACAGCTGTAGGTCTTACCAGCGACTGATAGAAGAATATGGCATACTTCGCGCTCTCTGATGGAAACGAGAATGTGTAATCGTCAGAGTAGATACATTCGCAAGCATGAACAATCATAACCATCAGACAAGCTATGACGCGCAGCCAGTCAAGAAAAACGATTCTTTGCTTCATACATTCAGTTCCTTTCCGCATGAGAAAGCATCACCGATGACTTTGCCCATTTGGATGTATTTGTGGTTTACTGGTTCGTAGCTGATGATGTTCATCTTCTCCACATCGGGGTTGCCCTGTTCGTTCAAGTATTGCTCATCACAAAGCACGTTAACAACCTCAGCTATTCTAAAAACGTGCAAACGCAACATTTATTGCCCTCAATCCAAAACATGTGTATTGGAATCAACCTTTGATGGTGCTGTGTGATTACACCCAACCGTGCATTTTCCCTTAATTAATATTAAAAACTCCGTAAGGTCAGCACATTGTGCCATCAAAATGGCCATTATTTGCAGAAAATCCAGTATCTTTGCGACCAAAGGTCGCCAAGTGCAATCGCATCAACAAATAACAAAACAAAAAACGAGATGAAGAAAGAAGACCTCAATTTTACCATCTATTGTGTGGGCATAGTGGCCGAAAGCCTGGGTCGTGATGCACGTGATGTTTACCGGCTCATGCAGCAGGGCAACATCATCATGGGATATATTGTACCTTGTTTTGACGTGTTACATTCTTTC
>JAUNIK010000539.1:1810-2090 GCA_030523505.1 Prevotellaceae bacterium
AGAAAGGACTACTGGCAGCATGATACTTTATCACACATCCGACAGACGTGTAGAGCACCCAGATGTCAGTTTCTCGCGTGCTTACCTTGACTTTGGAAAGGGTTTTTATACGACTCCTAACCGAAGTCAGGCAGAGAAGTATGCTAAGCGATTGTTCAAGGAAGAACGGCCTGCATTTCTCAATACATTTGAGTTGGATGACGATTGCGAAGGTTTCAGTCATCACAGGTTCACGGAGTATGATGGAGATTGGCTGGATTATGTAGTAGCATGTCGCAAG
>JAUNIK010000540.1 GCA_030523505.1 Prevotellaceae bacterium
GGAGACAGATTCCATTGGTAATGTCCGAAAAATTCACTATCTTGCAGGCGGAAGTCTGTTTATACAGAATTGTGGCAACGACACCCTTCTGTATGCCTACCACGATTTCCAGGGCTCTTTGATAGCTTTGACGGATGAAGACGGCAATGTGGTTGAGCGATATGCGTACGACCCTTGGGGAGCACGCCGAAATTCCGAGAAATGGGAAGAGAAGGATCAGCGTACGAATCATTTGATCGACAGAGGCTATACCGGTCATGAGCATATCGATGCTTTCGCCATCATCAACATGAACGGACGCATCTACGATCCGCTTACAGCCACATTCTTCTCAGTCGACCCATACGTGCAGTCGCCAGATGATTGGCTCAACTACAACCGCTACGCCTACTGCATGTTCAACCCGTTCCTGTATGTGGATCCGAGCGGCTACACTTGGTTCAACAAATTAGGAAACTGGTTTAGAAACAACTGGCAAAGCATAGTCACAACTGCAGTAACGGTCGCTGCCGGAGTCGCTGTCGGAGCCATTATAGTAGCTTCATGTGGAACAGCCGCACCATTGCTGGTAGCAGCATCTGCAGGAATGGCCGCAGGATTTGCAGGAGGTGTTACCCACGGAATCCTGTCCGGTCAAAGTATTGGCGACATTATGAAGTCTGGACTTATAGGAGCAGGCAAAGGGCTGCTTTTTGGTACGTTGGGAGGAGTCGCATCCACGTTTGCTCCGGCAGGAGCATTGTGGGGTAGTCTTTATGGCGCAGGCACTGGCTCCTTTATTGGCATGGTGGGCAGTGCCATGACTGGAGACGATATAACAGAAGGCATGATCTTTGGTGCTGCGAGCGGATTTTTCGGTGGATTTTTCCAAGGCTACTGTTCAGCCAAGAATCAAGGTCTTAATCCGTGGACTGGAGCAAAACTGCCAGAGACGACGGTAAACACTCCGAATATGCCTTTTGAAATGCAGACGGAGACGGCTGTTGCGGAGAAAGCGACGATAGAAAATCCATCTACACCTGTTGGAAGACGTGGGTATGAAATGAATTGTGATAAATCAAATTCGGCCGCGGAAATAGGAACACGTAAATATTCAGGACATGCTTTAGATCGAATGCAGGGTCGTGGATTTGTCCCGTCTGTTGTGGAGGATGCGATAAATGATCCTTTGAAAACGTATTTAGGGAATACCCCCAATACAACAGTTTATGAAAATATTAATATTAAAGTTATAATCAATCAGAATGGTGATGTGATAACGGTAATACCTCGATAAAAATTGTTATATGTTACATGTAGATATTAATGCTGACAATATAGTTTTTTCTATTGCTACAAAATACATATCAAAAGAAGAGTCTTTTGATATGGTACTAGTGAATTCAGATGTGACACTGTTGGCCAAAGGATTTACTTTGAACGAAGAGATAGAATTGTTTTATTATGATTTTGTTTCTTTGCGTAATAAGCTGGAATTGTTGGTAAGTAATAAAGAGGACGTTGTGTCTTGGAATACAGAAGAGGAAACCATATATTTTTCCATAACGCATAAAGAACAATGTTTTATTTGGAATTTAAGATATATCATTGGAGGTAAAGAAGATGATTTCTTGAATTTAAATTTTGTGTTATCTGAAACGGATATGAATAGTATAATTAGTGAATTATATTCGATAATAGATTGGATCAATATAAGTTAAATCTATTTATAACTTAGACAGGATTCTTCATCCTCAACCACTACGATCCACTCACAGCCTACTCCAGAGACAATCACTGTCGGAGCCGCTGCGATAAAAGAAGGAATGATCTTTGGTGCTGCGAGCGGTCTTGTCAGTGGAGGTTTCCAGGGCTATTGTTCAGCCAAGAATCAAGGACTTAATCCATGGACTGGAGCAAAACTGCCAGAGACGACGGTGAATACTCCGAATATGCCTTTTGAAGTGCAAGCGGAAATGACGACAACAGGATCGGGACAAACATTGGATGATTTGCATTGTAGTAATACTTTTGAAATTAGCGATGGAGTAAGAAGAGCAAAAGCGGCAGAACAATTAGGATTAAAATCTATAGAAGCAATGGAT
>JAUNIK010000541.1 GCA_030523505.1 Prevotellaceae bacterium
CTTCGTGTGTCTTATTTCAATGAGCTCGACACTTATGCCGAAGTCAAAGGTCTTGATTCACAGGCTATCATCAATGGTATTGGTTTGGATCCACGCATCGGCACTCATTACAACAACCCTTCTTTCGGCTATGGAGGCTACTGTCTGCCAAAGGACACTAAGCAGCTGCTTGCCAACTATCAGGATGTACCACAGAACATGATGACTGCCATCGTTGAGTCAAACCGCACTCGCAAGGACTACATCGCTGATGCTGTTCTCCGCAAAGCCGGCTGGTATGCATATAGCGAATACAATCAATACAATTCCTCCCCTCGGGGAGGCCAGGAAGGGGCTTGTACCATCGGTGTCTATCGTCTCACAATGAAAGCCAACAGCGACAACTTCCGCCAGTCGGCTATTCAGGGCATCATGAAGCGTATCAAGGCTAAGGGTGCAAATGTCATCATCTACGAACCAACACTCGAAGATGGTACTACATTCTTTGGTAGTCTTGTTGTCAACAACCTCGAAGAATTCAAGAGCCGTAGCCATGCTATCATCGCCAATCGCTACGACACTGTCCTCGACGATGTAGAGGATAAGGTATATACTCGCGATATCTTCCGCCGCGACTAATAACTAATAACTTTTAACTCTTAACTTCCCTCCCCCTTTGGGGGCTGGGGGCTTTTCATCCTCATGCCAACCGAATCTCTCATTCCTCAACTTCTGCAACTTCGTGAACTCTTCGCTGATGCTGCTCCTACCGACGGAAAGACCGTCAAAGACTATGCCTGGATAATTTCAAAGGCTCTTAACCACGAGCATGAGCAGATAGGCTCTACAGGATGCCGTACGCTTCTGGCAGACTATCTGAAATTGCCTGTCGAGCGACCATCGCTTTTACACTCCACCATTCTCGCGGCAGCTATCAAAATATCTCAGGCATACCCTGAGTTTCGGTTTGCAGCATTCTTAAAGATGTGGGGCATCGACAATCTCAGGAAGGAAGATCACGAAAAGAAAACAGCCGCTGACGGCAAGAAATATTCTTCACTCGCTGAGCGAACCGTTAGAGCCCTTGCCCACTCGCTTCTCCTTCATCCCGAAGACCGTAACTTTGAATTCAATCACCCTTCACTTCAGGGAAACGATGGTAGCAGTATCTTCTCTATCCTACCGATGGTTGTAACCCGTATCAAGGAAGCCACAGGCAAGGATGGCCGTAAATACCTTTTCGTCACTCTTACCTCTGCCGATGGCATAGAAGTAGAGACCATCTCACACAATCTTCAGGTATCGCCTCTCCATCCACTGCCAGAGGGCAAGCGCCATTACATCAACATCGGTCAACTCTATGACTGCCTCCTTTCTCCCCATAGAGGGGGAGATGCCAAAGGCAGAGAGGGTCTGTCTTCGTTATCGTTGATTACCTCCTACCTCAGTCAGCAGAAAGCCGGAGATATCTTCCCTACCGCTGTTGGTTACATAGCCTCCATCGATACTGAGCATGGCCACATGCACATCTACGATTACCATTCGCGACATTTCGTTGCCACCGTGCAGCGATTCTCACGCGAGAAGGCAGGCGACTTTGTGCTTTTCATTCCGATTATTCCACAGGCGTCAAAGTTCAAGTCGGCTATCATCCTATCTACTGTATCCGAGACATCGCCTGAGGTGAGTGCTATCCTTCGCGACATACGCATCACTGGCGTAAACAAGGAGAAGAACTACGCCACATGGGAACTCATCGACAAAGATAATCCTGTCACCGAGTTGCTATCTCCACTGCAGATATCCCAAGGCGAGCAGTCACCAACCTTCACCAGTGGTTACCTGAATCTTTCCGAAACGCTTTCGCTTACTCCAACCTTGGGAGAAGGGGGGCTCAAAGCCCTCATCTATCTTCGTCGCAGCAAGGACAATCAGAAACGTCCTTATGTCGCAAAGATCATAAAGTCATAGCACATACAAGTACCATAAATAAAGGCAGTGATATAGAATTAGACCTTTTTTTTAGACAGAATGACATAATGACAATTTTTTATATGATAATATGAATAATATCAGAGCATCATATTGTTAAAGTTAAATA
>JAUNIK010000542.1 GCA_030523505.1 Prevotellaceae bacterium
TCTCGTTCTCGGGCGTGATGCGGTCATAATAGTCATCGAAGTCCTTTTCCAGGTCCTCGTCATACGTTATCTTCCCGTCCACAATATGCAGACGTAGTGCGATGTGCATGGGGAAGTGCCAGTTAAATCCCTCGCCGTGCAACTCCTTCCGGATGTAAGGCACGATAGGATGCGAGCGGAATGGGGCAAAGGCGCTATCCACCTCTGCCAGATAGTCATCCACCCCCACATCCTCGGCACCCCAGTCATAACCATTTGCTTCTGCCAGATGTGCCACGATGCTCACCAGTTCCGTTTCCTCAAGATACTGTGCTTTCGCCCTATTTTGCGCTTTGGTGTGCGTGGCAAGAAGCAGGAGGGCCAGTAATGCGTATGCACGTAACATAAATTTATATCGTTTACAGATTGTACTTTGTCTTATACGCCTTGCGCTCTTCTTCGGAGAGGGTATTCATATAGCCTTTCCAACCGGGACAAAAGCCGATGTGCCAGCGCCAGAAGCGACCGAGGAACGACTTGGGGTTCTTGTCGTAACGAGCACGCAGTTTACAGTTTGCACAGGGGATATTGTTCTTTTCCATATGTCATTACTTCACATACAAGTTATTCCGGTCTTGCCCAAAACACCTCCGGGTCGGTTGTTGTCTTTGCACTTTCGTAACTGCCGTTCTCGAATCCTGCTGGAATGAGGCGGATATCCTCGTTGTCGGTGTTGCGATATACGCTCTCCTGATTGAAGAAACTCCTCTTTTTGCACACTTGATAGTAGAGGTTCTTTGCCATGTAGGTCTCAAGATAGTATTCCTTTGTTTGAGGACTCTCGTGGTTCCAGTTGGCAGTAGGACAGAGCACCAGTTCGCGACCATCGATAAGACGTTCCCTCACTTCTGCAATACTCAGCATAGTGCCATTCTCGTCCATTACCCATGCATCCATCGTTGGGTCGATATAGAGCCATTTATGCAGAGTCTCCGACCATACGGAGTTAATCACATGGCAGTCAGGGTCGTTAGGATCGGCAGCCAGACAAGTCACTACGCGAGCCTTGTAACCCATAGCGAGATAGACATCGCAGAGGGTGATAGCCAGCATTCGACAGTTCACACCATTGCCCGTAGCCTTGTGATAGTTGTAGAGGTCGATGGCGTCAAACTCGCAGATGGTCATATGGCTACCGTCGTGACGGATGTTGTCGTGGACGAAATGCAGAAGGTTCTTTATGTGCTCCAGTTCGTTTTCCTTGCCCGCGATGGTGTCGAGCTGGAAATAGTCGCGCACACGCTGGAGGTTTGGATGCTCCTTTGGCTGATATTCAAACTTCGGAATCACATTCTCTGTTTCAGCCTTGTAGGCATTTGACTTCTTCAATTTCTCCAGAGGCTGACGCTCCTTCACGATGTCGAGCAATGCCTGGAATTTCTTGTCCTTCTTCAGCGAGGTGAGGTCATTGTCCCAATACATATTACGATAGTTGTCGTATCCGTTTTCGACAGAGGCTGTGAGTGTCTCCATCGCCATCTTCTTCTTACCTATGATGGCATAGCAGCAAGCCAGGTCATACTGATACATAGCTTTCTGCGCGTCAATTGCCTGCTGTGGGATGTTTATTATTGGATCATTGACGACGGTTGTTGTATCAAGGATGTTGATGAGTTCCTTCAATGGAACAATGGCCTCGGTGTAGTTCTTGCTGGAAACGATTTCGCGAAACTCCCCGTAGAGTCGTTCCGAATCCTGTTGCAACTTTATCAGCTGTGCACTCTGGGCCTGCACATTGAGTGCCGTTCCCAGAATCATCATAGCGATAATGATTATTTTACTGATATTTCTCTTCATTGTTTTTTATCTTCTTTTAAGTATTACTAATTCAGCATCAGCACCATCTTTTCCATATTCACTTACAAGGATGAACTTTTCGCAGCAGGCAATTCCGTAACAACGTTCGTCGTCCTTCATCACTTGGTTGCCCCAATATGTGGCATTGTCATCAAGCAACTTCACTTCATTGCCGTTGATGTTGTAAGCCTGGTTGACGAAATTGCCTTGCAGGACGTAGAGATTATCAATTTGAAGATTAG
>JAUNIK010000543.1 GCA_030523505.1 Prevotellaceae bacterium
TTTATCCACTCCTTCCGAACGACACGCAGTACAACGCCCGCAACATACGTAACACCCTGAAATACAATCAGGAAAAGCGAAAACTGTTGCAGGAACTCGAACTCATTATCATCGACGAGATTAGTATGGTTCGCGCCGATATCATCGATTTCATCGACAAGGTGCTGCGCATCTATTGCCGTAATATGCGAGTGCCATTCGGAGGCAAACAGGTGTTGCTCGTGGGAGATGTGTATCAGCTGGAACCGGTTGTGAAGGAAGACGAGAAACAACTTCTTGCACCGTTCTATCCTAACTCGTTCTTCTTCAATGCTCATGTGTTCCGTGAGATGCGACTCGTGAGTATCGAGTTGAAGAAAGTGTACCGCCAGAACGATCAGCATTTCATATCATTGCTCGATCATATCCGTACCTCACAGGTGTCGGCATCCGATCTATACAACCTCAACCAGCGTGTTGGCAAGGAGATGAAAACCGACGGACTGTCGATAACGCTCTCCACCCGACGCGACACTGTTGACTATATCAACCAAGAGAAGCTCTCGCAACTGCCAAGTGAAATCAACCTCTATGAAGGTGTCGTTGAAGGGGAATTCCCTGAGAGCAGTCTCCCTACTCCACGCGAACTGGAACTGAAATGTGGCGCACAGGTTCTGTTTATCCGCAACGACAAGGAACATCGTTGGGTGAACGGTACTCTGGGCATCGTCATCGGTTTCGGTGAAGAGGATGGCGAGGAGAAGATTTACATCCACACTGACGATGGCGATGATGTCGAGGTAGAACGTGAGATATGGAGCAACACCCGTTACACCTTCAACGAAACAGAGAAGAAGATTGAAGAACAGGAGATTGGCACCTACACCCAGTTTCCGCTACGCCTAGCGTGGGCAATAACAGTTCACAAGAGTCAGGGCTTGACATTCAAAAATGTGAAGATCGACTTCACTGGAGGTGCTTTTGCTGGTGGTCAGACCTACGTGGCATTATCGCGATGCCAGTCGTTGGAGGGTATCAGTCTCAAGGAACCGATACGCCGATCGGATGTTTTTGTACGTCCAGAGGTGGTTAATTTCGCCCGCAACTACAACGATACAGAACTCATCAACGTTGCTTTGAAGCAGAGTCAGGCCGACAAACAGTATCACGATGCCGTAGAAGCCTTTGAGAAAGGTGATATGCAACGCGCGCTGGATGCCTTTTTCCTTGCCATTCACTCACGTTATGACATAGAAAAACCGGCACCACGCCGACTGATTCGCCGGAAATTGAATGTAATAAACGACCTCCGCAGTGAGGTAGCAGCCTTGAAGGAACAGATTCGTCAGCGTGAAGAGTCGCTGAAACGTCTTGCCGCTGAGTACAATATGATGGGTAAGGAATGTGAGAAGGAAGGAATGAGCGATGCTGCCATCCGCAATTACGAAAAAGCCCTCGAACTCTGCCCTGAACATCCGGAAGCCACTCGCCGTTTGAAGAAACTAAAAAAGAAGTAAACATGCTGCATAATTTGATTATTTGTGGCATTATAACTTTTTTTTCGCTTTTCTCGTAATTTTTTCGTATCTTTGCAGTCATATCAATAGAGAGCGCTCAGTGACGGCGTTCCGCACATAAAAAATTAGTAATCAATAACTTATCAAATATGAAAGATTTTGCAAAATATGTTTTGGCAACCATCGTGGGTATCTTCGCCACGATGATCATCTCGGGCATCCTGATGCTTATGAGCGTTGTGGGTATGATTGCTTCAGGCGAGGCTACACAGTCAACTCCAAAGAATTCAGTAATGGTGCTCAACCTTAGTGGTATTATTGATGAGCAGGGACAGGAGAATGTCTTCGGCAAACTCACCGGTGGTGCTGTGAACCAGATTGGTTTGAACGATGTACTTACTGCCATCAAGAAGGCTAAGGACAACGATAATATAAAAGGTATTTATATTGAGGCTGGCGCATTGCAGACCGGTTATGCTACCGCTCTCGAAATCCGTCAGGCTTTGGCTGATTTCAAGAAATCAAAGAAGTTCATCGTGTCGTATGCTGATAACTACACCCAGGGTGCTTACTACATTGCC
>JAUNIK010000544.1 GCA_030523505.1 Prevotellaceae bacterium
CATCCATGCGAAAAGCTATAGAGCGCATGAAGAGTGTTATCCTGGCAGAGACAAACGTCAAGGAGCTCAACTTCATTGATGACAGCGCTGGCATACAGCTGGTGAAGAAGGTGAAGTGTAACTTCCGCACTATGGGCAAGAAGTTCGGAAAGCTGATGAAGGATGTGAACAATGCCGTAATGGCAATGACACAGCAGCAGATTGCCGAACTGGAGAACAATGGTACCGTTGCCCTTGTTGCTGCAGGCGAGAATGTCACTATAGAAAAGGAGGATGTAGAGATTATCTCAGAAGACATCCCAGGATGGACCATTGCCCAGGAAGGTACTATAACCGTTGCCTTGGACATAGAAATCACACCAGAGCTGAAGAATGAGGGCGTTGCACGTCTTATCATCAAGCGCATACAGGCTATGCGTAAAGATTCCAAGTTCGAGATTACCGACAGGATAGATGTTGTGATTGAGGACAACGAGCCCCTGAAGAAGGCTGTAGATGCCTTCGGCAGTCACATCGCTGCTCAGGTGCTGGCCAACAGTCTCGTCATTGGAGATGCCAGCGCGGGATCAGAACAGGACTTCAGCGAATTCAATGCAAAGATATTCATAAAGAAAAGCTAATAACAATAATTTAAAACCATTAATATTATCATAGGCTATGGCTGAAATAAAGAAACGTTACAGCGATGAGGAACTTGAAGAGTTCAAGCAAATCATTAATGAAAAGTTGGAGCGCGCAAACAAAGACTATCAGGACATGATGCGTGCCCTGCGTAATGATGAAGGAAATGATGTCGCAGACACATCTCCAACATACAAAATTCTTGAGGAGGGTGCTATAACCCAGAACAAGCAGGAACTGCTGGTACTGGCACAGCGTCAGCAGAAGTTCATCAAGGGCTTGGAACAGGCACTTGTCCGCATACAGAACAAGACATACGGCATAGACCGCATGACGGGCGAGTTGATACCTAAGGAGCGTCTCCGCATTGTTCCTCATGCAACTCTCTCTGTAGAATCAAAGGAAAAGAACAAGAGAAACCATTGAGCATAAAAATAATAGGGAAAGGGTGTCTCTATACCCTTTTTGTGGTCTTGCTTCTCGTCATTGACCAGTGCATAAAGCTATGGGTCAAAAACAATATGTGTCTGCATGAAAGCATACACATCACTGACTGGTTCTACCTGTTGTACATCGAGAACAACGGTATGGCATACGGCATGACATTCATTCCAAAATATGCGCTGACTGTGTTCCGCATGTGTGCATGCGTATTCCTTATATATTATATAGGACGCGAGATATACCGTGGCGCAAGAGCAAGATGGCTGGTTCTGCTGTCAATGATACTGGCCGGAGCAGCAGGCAATCTGATTGACTGTATGTTCTATGGTGTCTATTTCCATGAGGCGCCGTTCCTGCAGGGTAGGGTAGTGGACATGTTCTATTTCCCCCTCATCGAGACGACATACCCTGAATGGTTCCCGGTATGGGGTGGTGAGCCGTACATCTTCTTTGCACCAGTGTTCAACTTTGCAGATGCATGCATATCCGTTGCCGTAGTAGCGCTGATAATCTTCTGTCGCAAGGAGATGGAATCGCTAAGGTCGTAAATATGAAGAAAGGTACTCTACATATTCTGACACTCTGCCTGCTGATGATGCTGATGGCAGCATGTGCTCCCTCACTTCCTGACGGAGTGCTGACACGTGACGAGATGGAGGATGTACTATACGACTTCCATATTGCCCAGACACTCTACGACACACGTGAGTATCACTCTACGGAGTCGGACATTATAGCCTTGAGAGCAAATGTGTTGAGGAAACACGGACTCACTCAGCAGGAATGGGACAAGTCAATGGCATACTACTGTCAGCATGCTGACGAACTGCATTATATATACCTCGGTCTGGTTGACAGAGTCGAACGTAATGTGATAGCACTCGGAGGAAAATCGGAAGGTATGCAGGGCGAAGAGGCCGACACTGCAAATGTGTGGAAAGCCAATGCCAACGTGATACTGATGCAGCAGCCGCCATACAATATGCTCACTTACGACATAGCACC
>JAUNIK010000545.1 GCA_030523505.1 Prevotellaceae bacterium
GGTAAAGAGCTCTGGTGAGACAGTAAAATATTGCGTCGGGCTAAATGATTGCGGGATAATGATTACTACTCTGAGCTTATGAACTCTCTCGGCGTCATGCCGGAAACCTTCTTGAAGATACGGGTGAAGTGGTGCGGATACTCGAAGCCGAGCCTAAAGGCTGTCTCGGAGATACTGTATCCTCTCATCAGGAGATTCTTGCCCTGATCTACAATGAAACTATGTATATAGCCGATGGCGGTGCCGCCGGTGGCTTTGTGTACCATGTCCCCGAAGTATCGGGCTGAGTATGCCAGTTCTCCAGCGAAATATGCCACTGTCGGCACTCCGTGCTTCATTTGTTGCTCTGTTTGATAGTATTCCTCAAGCAGGTAGTTGAACTTTTTGAGTATATCGCGATCCTTTGACTGCGGCACCTCCATCTGTCGCAGGTAGATGCGGTTGCAGTATTCCATGATCAGACGGAGATAACCGAGAATCACAGCACGGAGCGAAGGGGAGTCGTCATTCCGGAAAAGTTCTGCCCTGAGCTGCTCTACCAGATGAGTGATATGCTCCCATTCAGTTTCAGTCATCTTGAGCGGGTCGGTGGCAAAGTATGAGAAATAGTGGAAGTCCTTGATCTTATCTCCCAAGTCCGTGTCGTGGATGAGTTCCGGTGACCATAGCAAGGCCCATCCGGAAAATGACAGTATGCTGCCATCATCTTCCCTTCCTCCTATCTGCCCGGGAGCAACTGCGATTATGGAGCCCTTTTCTGCCTTGTAGGGACGCATTCCATAAGAGAGATCTTCAGGAAACTCGAGCTGAATGAAAAGACCATATACGCCATAGTTGTTCAAACTGCTGCGAATTTTGAGTTCATCATAATGGACAATGCTTACAAGCGGATGCAGCACGGGTGCACCCACGAACTCGGCATAGTCATTGGGATTTGATACTTTCAGGATCTTCTTCATCGTTGCGAAATTAACCATTTCTTCTGGAATACCTGCAATTAATGGTGCCAAAAAGAGTCTAATTCTAGAATATTCTGCGTTATTGGTTAATATATCAGCGGAATGTGTGTCTGCTTTACAAGTCTTCCTTAGTAAATTTGTATCTTACTTGAATCAAGTAAGATGAAACGCATAATCACAATACTGTTAACATTGATCACAATGGCATCAACCATCTACGCGCAGACTCTGGAAAGCTCCTGGCCCAAAGGCAATCCTAACGATGCCTACGCGCAGTATTTCATAGGCAACAGCTACCTGGCACCGATCCAGCCAAAGAATCTTGCCGAAGGAGACAAGACTATTCAGGGCTATTCCAATGTCACTTTTGAACCTGGTTGCCGCAACAACTGGCATATACACCATGGAGCACACCAGATTCTTATCTGCGTGAGTGGCGAGGGTATCTATCAGGAATGGGGCAAGCCTGCCATCCATCTTCATGCAGGTGACATCATCGATATCCCGGAAGGCGTAAAGCACTGGCATGGAGCAACAAAGGATTCGTGGTTCCAGCATCTTGCATCCCATGTCCATGTCAGCGAACCTGAGAGCAACGAATGGTTGGAGCCAGTATCTGATGAACAGTATGCTTCAGCCAATCAAGCCGCAGTCCGCATCCGTCCAGAAAAGGACATGATAGTACGAATCAGCGAGATTGAGGTTTATCCGGAGTATCTCCAGGAGTATCTGGAGTTTGCCCACAATGTTGGAGTCACTTCTGTAAAGGAAGAGCCTGGCGTAATCTGCATCTATCCTATGCAGCAGCTTCGTAACGACTGCCAGATACGCATTCTCGAAATCTATGCCTCACAGGACGCTTACCAGCATCACATCAAGACTCCGCACTTCCAGACCTACAAACAAGGAACACTCCACATGGTGAAGAGCCTTGATCTCGTGGATATGAGCCAGATGGCCCCTGAGGCTCTCTCATTGATCTTCAACAAATCCAATAACCCCTCATTCCAGGAGATTGCTTCGTCACGCTATGCATGCAAGAAATTCTCAGAAAAGCAGATAAGCAAGCAGCAACTTGACGCAATCCTGGAGGCTGGACGACTTGCACC
>JAUNIK010000034.1 GCA_030523505.1 Prevotellaceae bacterium
CTGCTGACAACGTAGCGAATACCGACAAGGCTGACGACAAGAAGGTCGAAGAGCCAACTTTGTCGCCAGAAGAAGAGCTTGCCGCAATGCCTAAGCGCCGTGGCAGAAAGTCGAAGCGTGAGCTGGAACTTATAGCTATGATTGAAAAGAAGAAGCAGGAAGAAGCCAACTCAGAACCTGTTGCAGAGACAGAGCCTCAGCCTGAAGAAATGCAGGCTGAACCTGAAAACGAAGAGCAGCAGACTGAGGATGTTGCAGATATGCTCCAGAAGACCATGAACCGCCAGAACGACCCAGAGCCTGAAGCTCCAGCAGAACAAGCTGTAAACGAATTCTGGGAAGGCGATCCATGCGACGGGACCGACTTCATCCCTGTAATCGATGTACCTATCGAAGACAGCGAGATGATGCCTACCTACGACATCTTCGACAACCCAATGAACATACCTGTTCAGGAGTCACGTCCTGCACGCAATGAAAAACCTCGTAAAGAGGCTGTCCCTGAGAAACCGGTATATAACTTCGAGGATCTCATCGACTGTAACGGTGTTGTGGAGATGCTCACCGACGGCTATGGATTCCTGCGTTCAAGTGACTACAATTACCTGTCATCACCTGATGATGTGTATGTTGCATCTAACATTGTAAAGAAGTACGGACTGAAAACCGGTGATGTTGTTCAGGGAAAGGTGCGTCCTCCAAAGGAAGGCGAGAAATACTTCCCACTGACAAGCATCGATATGATCAACGGTCGACAGCCAAACGATATCCGTGACCGAATTCCTTTCGAGCACCTCACCCCACTTTTCCCTGATGAGAAGTTCTCTCTCTGCGGCGACAGAAAGACAACCAACCTCAGCACCCGTATCGTTGACCTTTTCTCTCCTATCGGCAAGGGACAGCGTGCACTCATCGTGGCACAGCCTAAGACAGGTAAGACCATCCTCATGAAGGATATCGCTAATGCTATTGCAGCCAACCACCCAGAAGCGTACCTTATGATGCTCCTCATCGACGAGCGTCCTGAGGAGGTGACAGACATGGCTCGCACAGTAAATGCAGAGGTTATTGCATCTACATTCGATGAACCTGCAGAGCGCCACGTGAAGATTGCCGGTATCGTATTGGAGAAGGCTAAACGACTCGTAGAGTGTGGTCACGATGTAGTGATATTCCTTGATTCCATCACCCGTCTGGCTCGTGCATACAACACAGTTGCGCCCGCATCAGGCAAAGTCCTTACCGGTGGTGTTGATGCAAATGCATTGCAGAAACCAAAGCGATTCTTCGGTGCTGCACGTAACATTGAAGGTGGCGGTTCGCTCACCATCATTGCAACAGCACTTATCGATACTGGTTCGAAGATGGATGAAGTTATCTTTGAGGAATTCAAGGGTACTGGTAACATGGAACTCCAACTTGATCGCAATCTCAGCAACAAGCGTATCTTCCCTGCTGTCAACCTTGTTCAGTCAAGTACACGTCGCGATGATCTGCTTCATGATGAGACAACCCTCAACCGTATGTGGATTCTCCGTAAGCATATTGCCGACATGACTGCTCTCGAAGCAATGAACACCATCCATAACAGTATGGAAAAGACCCGCGACAATGAGGAATTCCTCATGTCAATGAATGGATAATAGCATTTAATGGGACAAAATATTGAAATCAAAGGTGCGAGGGTGAACAACCTCAAGGATGTCAGCCTCAAAATCCCAAGAAATAAACTCATCGTGATTGCTGGAGTCAGTGGCTCCGGCAAATCATCTTTGGCCTTCGACACATTGTATGCCGAAGGTCAGCGTCGTTATGTCGAGTCGTTGTCAAGCTATGCACGACAGTTCCTTGGCAGAATGAGCAAACCGGAATGCGACTATATCAAAGGTCTGCCTCCGGCTATCGCCATCGAACAGCGAGTGATATCGCGAAATCCACGTTCCACCGTTGGCACATCGACCGAGATTTACGAATATCTCCGTCTGCTCTTTGCTCGTATTGGTCACACATTCTCGCCTGTCAGCGGTGTGGAAGTGAAGCGCCATACCGGTGAAGACATCGTGGCTTGTATGCTCGACCATAACGAAGGCGAACGCTTCGTGGTTCTCGCTCCATTATGTATGCGTGAAGGTCGCACACTGCAACGCCAGTTGGAAGCAAAAAACCAGCAGGGCTTTGCGCGTATATATCATAACGGCAAGTTTGTGCGTATCGACGACTTTATCGAGTCAAATGGCAATCTGGAAGAGATAAATCCTGAGGATATCAGTATAGTTATCGACCGTCTGTCGGTGTGTGACGACAAGGAAACAATCTCTCGTCTGCTCGACACTACAGAGACTGCGTTCTTCGAAGGTCACGGACTCTGCACACTGCTATTCACTGACAGCGGTGAAACACACGAGTTCTCTACACGTTTTGAGGCTGACGGCATGGAGTTTGAGATTCCTTCCGACAATATGTTCTCGTTCAACTCGCCAAGCGGTGCCTGTCCAACTTGCGAAGGTTTCGGAAGCATCATAGGCATAGATGAGAAACTGGTGATTCCGAACCCTGCCATTTCTGTGTACGAAGGATGTGTGCAATGCTGGCACGGCGAGAAGATGGGAATGTGGAAGGACGAATTCTGCCGCCGAGCATCAATCAACAATTTCCCTATCTTCACCCCATATTTTGAATTGACAAAAGAGCAGAAAGACTGGCTCTGGCACGGCCTGCCTTGCGACAAGCTTCGCAGCGACGATGAGAAGGTTTGTATTGACGCGTTCTTCCAGATGGTGAAGGACAATCAGTACAAGATCCAGTATCGTGTGATGCTGAGCCGCTTCCGTGGAAAGACAATCTGCCCTGACTGTCATGGTACTCGTCTGAAAAAGGAGACTCAATGGGTGAAGATTTGTGGCAAGAACATCTCTGAACTTGTAGAGATGCCTATCTCTGACTTGAAAGTATGGTTTGATAGCATCCAACTCACAGAGCACGATGCTGCTGTCGGCAAACGCTTGCTCACAGAGATAAAGAGTCGTTTGCAGTTCCTGCTCAATGTTGGTTTGGGATATCTCACGCTGAATCGTCCCTCAAACACTCTTTCGGGTGGTGAAAGCCAGCGTATTAACCTCACGACATCATTGGGGTCATCGCTCGTGGGCAGTCTTTATATCCTTGATGAGCCAAGCATCGGCCTGCACTCACGCGATACCGACCAGCTTATCGGTGTATTGAAAGACTTACGCGACTTGGGTAATACTGTCATCGTTGTTGAACACGACGAGGAGATGCTGCGTGCTGCCGACTATCTCATCGATATCGGTCCTGACGCCGGACGACTGGGCGGTCATGTGGTGTTCGAAGGCCCAAGTTCATTGCTCACAGGAAAGACCGACGAACTGCTGCAGCAATTCCCTGACTCGCATACCATACAGTACCTCACCCACAACAAGAGCATCGAGATTCCATCATCACGCCGACCATGGAACAGATATATCGAGGCAAAACAATGCCACATGAACAACCTCAAAGGTGTGAATGCAAAGATACCTCTGAATGTGTTCAATGTCATCACCGGTGTCAGTGGCAGTGGTAAGTCATCGTTGGTGAAAGGTATCCTCTACCCTGCTCTCAAACGATATATCGGTGAGGTATGCGATGCCCCAGGTGAGTTCGCTGGTCTTGCTGGCGACATAGACAGCATCAAGCACGTGGAGTTTGTAGATCAGAACTCCATCGGAAAGAGTTCCCGCTCGAATCCTGCCACCTATGTCAAGGCTTATGATGCCATCCGTACTCTCTTCGCCGAGCAGCAATTGTCAAAGCAGATGGGCTTCACACCTCAGTATTTCTCGTTCAACGCCGATGGTGGTCGCTGTGAGGAGTGCAAGGGAAATGGTATGATTACTGTCGAGATGCAGTTCATGGCCGACCTTGAGCTCGTGTGCGACTCATGTCATGGAAAGCGTTTCAAGAGCGAGATTCTGGATGTGCGCTTTGAGGATAAGAACATCAGCGATGTGCTTGATATGACCGTAAATGAGGCTATCGAGTTCTTTGGCGAGCACAAGAAGAAGGCTATCGTTGAGAAGCTCAAACCTTTGCAGGCTGTAGGTCTTGGTTATATCAAACTGGGCCAGAGTTCTTCTACCCTCTCCGGTGGTGAGAACCAACGTGTGAAACTGGCTTACTATCTCGGTCAGGAACAGCATGAGCCAACCTTGTTCATATTCGATGAACCTACCACCGGACTTCATTTCCATGATATCCGTCGCTTGATAGACGCTTTCAATGCGCTCATCGAGCGAGGACATACCGTTCTTGTTATTGAGCATAACATGGATATCATCAAGTGTGCCGACCATATCATCGACCTCGGACCGGAAGGTGGTAATGCCGGAGGTGAGATTGTGTTCTCGGGAACACCAGAGGAACTCATTGCATCAGGCAAGGGATATACGGGCAAGTATCTTAAACAGGCTTTCGACAGGCATCAATAACAGAAGCAAAAGCATATGAAGTTATCT
Organism: Prevotellaceae bacterium; assembly: GCA_030523505.1. Lineage (GTDB taxonomy): Bacteria > Bacteroidota > Bacteroidia > Bacteroidales > Bacteroidaceae > Prevotella. The sequence goes on from JAUNIK010000034.1 coordinate 4,515, forward strand.
ATTCTGATTCCTGTACACAACTATACCTGCTACAAACTCGTATATGATCTGCACGAACAGGCAGAACGCCTCGGTATAGACTACGAGATTATTGTGGCAGAGGATGGCAGTCGTTCGCAAGTAGACATCATCGCCAATCACAAGATGATAGATCTGACCAACTGCCGGCATATCATCCGTAGGGAAAATGTAGGGCGTGCTGCGATCCGCAATGTGCTGTTCAGAGAATCAACTGGCGACTTGCTGCTGTTCATGGATGCCGATGGTCGTGTGATAAACGAGAAATTCCTTTCTGCTTATATCGAAGCATCAAAGGAGCATGCTGTAGTATGTGGTGGCATCAAATGTCCGGAAGTATGCCATGATCCTCATCGCAGCCTTCGCTGGCGATACGAAAGAGACTACGAGAAGAAACATGGATATGTCAGTGAACAATTCCGTTCTTTCTGCTTTCTGATAAAGCGTGATGTGATGTCCGGTCTACCGTTCGATGAGCGTTACAAGATCTACGGATATGAGGATGTGCAATATGGCATGGATCTCGAGAAGGCAGGCTATACAGTGCACGCCATCGACAATCCGCTGGAGAATGCAGATATAGAAGATAACTGCACTTTCCTGAAAAAAACCGAAGAGGCTCTTCGTTCGGCATATATGTTCAGAGATGAGATTGGCGACCGGGTGGAAGTTGTGAAATTAAGGAAGCGACTGGGCATACTGAGCCTTCCCATTGCATGCTTCTTCATGGTATTCAAGAAGATTCTTAGAGCCAATCTCCTTTCCGCCAATCCAAGCCTGCTGGTTTTCAAGATATACAAATTGGGGTATTATTGTAGAATAAAAACCCCTGTAGGCTTTGTTCGCTTGAGATAATCAAGTTCAAAGTCCTTTCCTACTATCAGGCCGTAATCTCGACTGAGAATTGTCTTCACTGTGATGCAAGCCAGATCAGGATGATTATTCTCATCGCTCAGATGGCAAAGCCACACATGGCGCAATGCCGGTGAAGCATACTTTGCTATAGCCTCAGCACAAAGCTTGTTGCTCAAATGTCCATTGCCACCCATGATACGCGCCTTGAGATGTGCTGGATAAGGACCATGAAGAAGCATCTCCTCATCGTAGTTTGATTCGAGAACGAGATAATTGGTCTCACTGATATATTGAGCCATTTCCTCTGTCACATGACCTGCATCGGTGATGATACAGAAGGTGATGTCGCCATAGACAATCTTATATCCCACATTATCGCAACTATCGTGAGGCACCGAGAATGGTGTTACCTGAAAGCTACCCAATGTGAAGGTCTTGCCTGGCTCGATGACACGCACCATATCACTGGCAATCTTATGACGCACACAGTAGTTGTTTTGTATGCCTAGATGTACTTTGCTTGTTGTATATACCGGCAGTTCATGGTCGTTGCTGAAACTACCCACTGACTTCACATGATCGGCATGGTCGTGAGTAACCAGGATATTGTTTATCAACGACAGGTGCAGACCGTACTCTTTGAAGTGCTTTTTAAGAGTACGGATACCGATCCCGACATCAATCATCAGGCTCTCATCATTAGTAAACAGGTAGTAACAATTGCCACTGCTACCACTTCCAAACGAAATAAAGTTGAGCATTAAAGTTCCTATTTTGTACAAAATTACCAAAAATAGATGAGAAAACCAAGATTTTTGGCTACCTTTGTAGTAGATTTACGTTTTTTAATAGGAAACAGACGCACAATGAAGAAATCATATTTCATTCTTTCGCTCATCGTTGGCGTTGTTGCGATGCTTTCGTGCAACGGAAAAACCGACGAGGAATTGCTCACACAGCGTGTTGATTCTTTTGCCGTTCACTACTATAACTGGCAACTAGAGAAATGCATGTATCAGGTCACAAAGGAATCCAAGCACAAGTTGGAGTTTCTTGCTTCAAACATCAGTCAGACTGATGTCGATTCACTCAGACAGGCTGAAACGGGTGCGACATACGAGATAGATGACATCACGATGGAAAGCCGTAAGGCCACAGTAAAACTCCATGTGTTTGATTATTTCGAGGCAAAAGAAATCGGCCAGCCTCTGCAGAAGACCGACGAATGCTTTGTCACACTGCATCTGGTGAAAAACGGCAACGCCTGGAAAGTAGAGCTTTAAAGGAGCCTCTCCCCCCTTACCCCCTCCCCCCCTTAGGGAGGGGGAGACCATTCGGGGAAAGAACCGGCATTTAGAATGGCAGACCGACTGCGAAATGGAAGGCAAGGTCGCGACCGAGGTTCGGATGGATTATCGGGAAGTGCTCCTTACTTGTAGTATATGCAGGGTTGATGGCCTTCATACCAAGATCAAAACGCACGATGAAATAGCCGAAGTTCAATCGCAAACCAAGACCATAAGCCACGGCTATCTCTTTATAGAAATCGGTAAATGTAAACTGTCCGCCCGGCTGGTCCTCATAATCACGGAGTGTCCATATGTTACCGGCATCGATGAAGGCGGCACCGCTGAACTTCCAGAACAGGTTGGTGCGGTATTCCATGCTCAGGTCGAGCTTCACATCACCCGTCTGATTGATGAAGTCAATACGACCATCGGTACCTTTGAATCGTCCAGGACCAAGACTTCTCACACTCCAACCACGCACTGAGTTTGCACCACCCGAGAAATAACGCTTCTCAAACGGCAGAATAGTACTGTTGCCGTAAGGATAGGCTACTCCCAATGCCGCATGTACAGCCAGCTGGTTGTTTTTATCGAAGTCGAAGACCTTGGTGAAATCGATGTCACCCTTCACAAACTGCGCATACGCTATATTAAATAATGTGTGCTGCCCGTCCTCGTTGGTGCGGAACTTGGTGATATGTGCCAGTCCGTCGAGCAGATTGCCCGATGTCTCGATATTTGTTCTCACAGCCCATGTCTTGTGGGTGAAGGTCATACCGAAACCGATCTTCATGATGAACAGATCCTCGTAGTTGTAGCGAAGGATAGCATTTCGGTTGGTTACATCCTCGAGATAATCGTGGCGGAAAGTTTCCGAAATCCAAGGCATATAGACATAGTTCATATCGAGCAAGTCGAAGCGGTACACCACCTTTCCAGAAGGATCAGTCCAGCGATAGCGCCATGCTGCCGAGAACAATCGGCGATGAAACTCCGGACGGTTCTGGAGGTTATATGCTGCCGACAGTTCGCTGGTGGCATTTATCTTGCTCAGCAATCGGGTGCTCTTGTAAGGAAGGATGAATCGGGGGAATGTCAGCTTCGACTCAATGCCATACTCGTTGTAGTTCTGGTCGGAATATCCCTCCAATCCTGTGATAGCCTCGTAGGCAGCACGGGCCTGGATTGAGAACAGTTCACTGCCATGGAACACATTTCTATTCTCGTATGTGAGTGTAGCCGCTGCTCCAAGGTCACCAGCCGTATTGGTACCCTCCGGAAGGAAGGATATCGTGGAAGGCTTGTTGGTGCTGATCTGGATATCGCAGTCAAGGAGCGTAGTGTCAGGCACTTCCGAGAAACGGATATTGGTGTATCTCACAGCCTGAAGACGCGCGAAGTTGTTGTATGTCTTCTGCAAATCCTCACTGCTGTATGGCTTTCCTTCTGCAAACGCCGTGTTGCTTTCAAGCACCTTCCTTCTGAGGTGCATATTCTCGCCATCGCCCGACAGATAGTTTATCTTCCTGATGTTGTAGAGCGGATGACTAACGGCTGGAGCTGTGCTGTTCTCACGATACTTCTGAAGTCGCATCATCACATCCACATCAGTGCTGTTTGCCGCTGTGTCAACCTCAAACGAGATGAAATCCTTGTGGAAACGATAGTATCCGTTGCTTGTCATGAGCGATGTGATGCGCTTGCGTTCGTCGTTGAGAAGCGACACAGAGAAACGCTCACCTGGTTTCAGCGACTTCGGCTGGTCGCTGTAACCCTCAAGGAATTCCTTCACAGAGTCGTCCTGAATCTCATATTTCACATCACGGATATAATACTGCTCACCTGGGTGCAACCTGTAGAGGGCCTTCACCTTCTTGCCCTTCACCTGATTGTCCATATCGACCTTGGCATGGAGATAACCCATGTTCTGCATTGCCATCTGGAGGTCGTCGCATGATTTCTGTGCAAGGAGAGTGTCGTAGATTACTGGTGCTGCTCCTGGTTTCTTGAAAAGCGAGAACCATTTGGTGTTTGGCAACTGACGCACATATCCCGAAAGTCCCGAGGTGTTGAAGTCTTTTGTGTCAGCCTCAACCTTTACTCCTTCGAGCGAATACGAGCCTTCAGGAATGGAGTTTGATGTGCTGCAACACGTCAGCGCCAACACAAAAGTGATGGCGAAAAAGGCGGAAAACAGTTTCCTACATGTTGCAGACAAGTTATTCATACTACAAAATTAGTGCAAATCAACGAGAAAAACAAATTTATTAGTGATTACATTCCGATTTACACCTAATATTGTTATTAAAGGGGCAAAACTCGACGACAGCCTGCGGTATAACCGATATGATTATGCACACCATGGAGCGTTATTTCAGCAAGGACGATGATATGGAGATCACCGACGCTGAGATTGCCGATATGGCAGACAAGTGCACCACTGGCGATTCGCACACCGTTGGTGGCCTGAAGGTCTTGAAGATGCAGGATGTAGTGGAGATTTACCGCATGGCGAAGTAATGCCGGTTTTCGCTATTACGATTGCGAATATTTTTTACATCGATAAAACTCGTTTGTCATTTCACCGTTTTGACCACATGAAAACGGTGGAATGACATCATGAAACCGCCGAAATGAGGAACTCAAAACGGTGGAATGACAACACAAAATCAGCGCTTTCGCAACACACTGAAAATCAAATGGTTACAACGGCATATTTCGGACAAATAAAGAAATCGCCCATTTTTACGAATACGAATTATATTTACATCCTCCAATAGCACAAAACACATCATTCATGACATTCACTGCCATATTTCCAATGTACTCTCCTATAATCAGAATTTCTCGTATAAAGCAATAAATACACTTTCGAATCCTTAATTATCGTGAAAAGTTTGTTTACTCGGGGAAAATTGAGTAACTTTGCATAAATAATGTTATTGTATGGACAATAAAGCATCTTTTCACGACAAGAACAGCGAGGAGGCTCTGCTGAACCAATACATCAGCGACATAGCCGGTTGCAAACCTCTTTCACAAGAAGAGGAGAAGAAATTGTCGGCATTGATTCTTGCGGGCAATGAGCGTGCAAAGGATAAACTGGTGAGCGCCAACCTGATGTTCGTGGTGAGCATTGCACGTCAGTACAAAACGGATGGTGTGGATATGATGGACCTTATAAACGAGGGAAACATAGCACTGATAAAGGCTGCCGGAAAATACGACGCATCGAAGGGCAAGCGATTCACACAGTATGCCGTATGGGACATCAAAAAAGCCATCGAAGCTTATCTGCCAAAGGAAGAGGTGAAGATGAACCGCACTGCTACAGAGCATATTGCCAGCAAAGGGGGCGAAGCTGACAAGACGGCCAATGAGTTCACTGCCAACGAGCAGATGATAGAGGCTATAGCAATGCTTCCTGAACGCGAACAGACGGTGCTCAACGCCTATTTCGGCATCGAAACCGAACAGCTGACAATGGCTGAGATTGGGGAAGCAATGGGATTGAAACGCGAACGAGTTCGCCAGATTCGTGATCGTGCCCTGCGACGTTTGCACAGTTTCAGGAACATTATATAAAAGCCCCCCAGCCCCCAAAAGAGGAGGGAGTAGCCCCACCCACAATGGGGAGCGGTTAAGTAAAAAAAAATAGAAGTTAGAATAACCAACGGGAAAGTTCCCGTAAAATACAATAAAAAGATGAAACGAAACAGCAAGATTATACTCTTTTGCGTTGCAATGATGATGATGGCTCTCCAGAGTTTCGCCGTAGTAAAGCCAACAAAACTCTATGCTTACGGATTCGCAGCATCGTTCAACGACTCAACGGTATATATCACCGACATCATGGAACTCGACTCTGCATGGGTTGACGTGAAGACCGGCTTCCTCTATAGCCGCGAGAACTACTCATACCAGTTGAAGCAGCATCTCCAGACTCAGGGTGTAAAGGCTCCTACTTGCATCATTTCTTTCGCAGCAAAGAGAAAAGACGCTGAGAAGAAATACATGAAACTTCGCAAGAAGTACACCAAAGTGGCTGGACAGTACACAGTAAAGCCTGTCACCGAACAGGAGTTCAAGTTCAGCAGCATCTCCGCCCTGGGCGATCCTAATGTGAACACCAACTACACCAAGGAGTCGATAAAGGCTGAGGAGAAGGCTCAGAAGGAAGCACGAAAGGCGGCTAAGGAGAAGGCTGTACAGGCTAAGCGTGAGGCTGCAGAGAAGAGAAAGCAGCAGGCTGCAAAGAACAGGGAAGTAAAGCGACAGCAGAAGAGATAAATGGCGGGAATCAACACTTACAGAGTAGCCGACATGCCACTGAGAATCGTTTTTGCCGACTCTCAGAACAATTCCCCTGCCCTACTCCCTTCATTCGAACCTTTCCGCATAGCCAACGAGAACGTCAACGACAGTGAGCTGTTCTTCCAACTGACCGTAGATGACAGCATCCGACCAGTTCCAAAGACCGAGCGCGAGAGAATTCGCACCGTAGATACGGGCAATGGCGATACTATCGTTGATATAATAAGCGACGGAGGATATCAGTTCATCATCAAGGACATCTCGGGAAACAGCTGTTGCCTGCTCATCACCGACAAGGATTTCCGTCATTGCCGATGTGCTCTGAACGGCACCTATGGCATGCGAACCTTCGGATTGAACAACGCCCTGATGCTTATCTTCGCCTTTGCAGGTAGTCGCAACGACATTGTGCTCATTCATGCATCACTGGTAAGACACAACGGGTGGGGCTACGCCTTCACCGCAAAGAGCGGAACGGGCAAGAGCACCCAGGTGAGTATGTGGCTAAGACATATTCCGGGATGTGACCTGATGAACGACGACAACCCTATCATACGAATCGTTGACGGCGAATCATACATCTATGGAAGTCCCTGGAGCGGCAAGACGCCTTGCTATCGCAATGTGAAGGCACGCCTCGGAGCTGTGACGCAGATTGTGAGAGATCCGGAGAACTATGTCGAGAAGATAAAGACCATCGAGGCATTCACGAAGATGCTCGCCGCCTGTTCGTCGATGAAATGGGACATCACCATTTTCGACAACATCTGTAAGATAATAACAAAAATCATTGAGACGACACCGATATACAATCTCCACTGTCGTCCCGACAAAGAAGCAGCACTAATATGCAAGGAAGCAATATCGAGAAGCGAGAAGTGCAAATGAACAATGCGGAATTCTTCCCGAAGCTTATAGCACTGATGGAAGAAGGCCACACTATATCACTGACACTCAGAGGTTTCAGCATGCGTCCGTTTCTTGAAGACAAACGCGATACTGCCGAACTGAAAAAGGCTGTTGCCCCACAGGTTGGTGAACCAGTGCTGGCAGAGATTGCTCCTGGGAAGTATGTTCTGCACCGCCTAATCAGTCATGATGGCGAGGATGTCGTTCTCTTAGGCGATGGCAATCTTTCACCTGAATACTGCAAATACAGCGACATCAAAGCACAGGTGATAGGCTTCTATCGCAAAGGGCGCACCACAATGGACATGGTAGATGGCAAAAAATGGAAGATATATTCTTGGTTTTGGATGCACCTCCGCCCTATCCGCCGCTATCTGTTGGCATTCTATCGCCGGTGGGTTAAATACATAGGTCCAATGTAAGCTACGCCCCAACCATTAACAGAAATCAAACAAAAAAGAATATGAGAACAAAGAAAGGTTTTGTACTTCACAACGTCTGCGGTGAGAATGTTGTCATCGCAGAAGGAAGAGAGAATATCGACTTCAACAATATCATATCAATGAACGAGACTGCCGCTTATATCTGGGAGCACCTCACAGGTAAGGATTTCACCGAAGAAGACATGGCAGAAGTTCTCTTAAAAGAATATGATGTAGACAAAGCAACCGCTTTGGCCGACTGTAAGAGTTTGGCAGAGCGCTGGCTCGAAGCAGGACTTTGCGAAGAATAGGAGGCCCCCTCCTAACGTCCCCC
>JAUNIK010000546.1 GCA_030523505.1 Prevotellaceae bacterium
TTTGCGACATTTCCTCTCATATTTATACACAACATAGGCAACATTGGTACAATTACTATAACACAAAACTCTCTAGATATAAATCTGACAAGCCATCCTGAGTTCAAAAACAGCATCATGATAATATACAAGGATAACCAAAATTTAACAAAGTATATAAATGATATAAAAAAGGATTTTTAGTTTCCTTTATTATTAACTATTATTTGCAAATATTTCTACGCTGTCGATTGTGATAGCCCAGTTATTTTTTGTACTTTTGCATCCGTTTTTTTGAAAGCAGGATGAGTAATAGCCTTAATCGAGAACACCAACTGGATAGTAGTGCTGCTATCACACCACCCAAAACATACAGCGCAGAGGAACTTGCCAAGATGTTTATGACATCTCGGCCTGATTTTCTTGGCATGGATATGGAACTCGCCACCAGAAGTTGGGACGATGAATTCATATACCAATTTCTCTATTTTGTCAGGGAGCAACCTCTCATTGACCTTGCGTTGGAATGGATTGAAACGGCGTGGAAAAAGAAGTATTTCCCGTTGGATAACTATTGCTTGGCAACAAGCATCACCCGCAATAGTGCGAAGCAGGCTTTTCACACGAAGTTGGGGTTGCTGGAATCAGCAGTTACGCAACGTCTTGAAGATGAATACAAAGAGGCGGAGCTGATGAAGAAGATGGTTGCGGGCTATGCGGAAAATGAAACCGTGAGCGGTGCTGCCGTTGCCACTCCGAAGGATAATAAGCAGGCAGAATATCATTTAGCCGACCTACCTGATGATGTTGCCAGACAGATACTTATAGACGATGACGAACTATTCTCGGAATTCGTGAATACCATGAAGGGCGCTGTAAGCAACTGGATAGACAAGCATCATCTGCAGGACTGGAATGTGGTGCGCTTTGTGTGCCGACTGAGAGGTGTGGTAACCAGAAAGTGCTCTATGGCGGTGTTCGGTAAACTGCTTGAGTGGATGGAGCTTGGCAATCAGGAGAATAATATGAAGCAGCGTACTGATGCCAACGATACTAATGCGCTTATAGCCTATGACGACCCTGCGAACAAGAATCCGAAATTCTGGAGGCTGAAGAAAGACGGCAAGCAGATAGAGTCGCTGCTTGAAGACATTATCAATAGTTGTGCTGCCTGATGCGTTTTTAACCATCTCGCTAACCATTTCGTTAACTATCTGTTCACTTTTCACCGGTTAATGCTTTTGCTTTAACCTTATTTCTCGTATTCCCCCATTCGTTGTACCTTCGCATCAGAATTCTAACATCGGACTAACGGCTGAGCACGGCTCCGAGCATGGGATGAAACACGCCTTTCTATATCATCGTGCAAGTGCGAGAGGGCATTTTTAATTCAGATGTAAAAATGCATAACAATCAGACTGCCTGCCTCGACGGTTGGCACAACAACACGGAGTTGTCCGTGAACATTAAGACCATGATGCGCAGCGAGAAGCGCATGAAGACGGGTAAGGAATACCAGGGCGTATTGAGACGCGACTCGGATGCTATTGATGATGAGTTCTTGTGTCGCGATGCTCACTTCACATTCATTGAGGTGGAGCCTTGGAGCACGAAGCGCAATCCGCGCGTATTCAACGGGAAATTCATCTCTATTACCCGACGCGATGACGGCTCGCTGCGACTGAACTTCAAGCCGAGACCGGAAACGATGAGCATCGACTACTACGCCTTTGAGGTGTATCGAGAAATTCGCAACGGACTGAATGGCCTCGTAGAGAAATAGGCAGATTTCAGTCTCAAATCTCAGTCTCAGTTGAGGCCCTTAATGGATAATGTCTTATAGCTCTATAACTTATTAATAATCAAATATATAAGTATATATAAGATGGATGTGGGGTGGCATATAAAAACAACTGAGACACTGAGATTGAGATAGCAAACGCATTTATAAATTATTTAATTCCCTATAAAGCAATGATTTACGATATTTTTGGTAAGACCGCTCCGGCTATGCCGAAGCCTACAAAAGGCACAGAATGCTGTAAGATTCTACTTTCACAGGCCTCAAAAGAGATG
>JAUNIK010000547.1 GCA_030523505.1 Prevotellaceae bacterium
TTATGTTCGACTTTTTTTTCAAAAAGAGGGAGTTGCTCCCACTGCCATATAAGCGCGAAATACATTGTCATCTGATTCCCGAGGTTGACGATGGATCACAGTCGTTCGCCTTTTCCATCAAGGCTCTCAGGTCGCTTCAAGACTTTGGTGTGGAACGGGTGATATTCACTCCTCATCATACATATCCGCGATTTCTTGCATCGGTCGATGTGGTTCAGTCTCGCTATGAAGAGCTGAAGAATCGGGCAAAAACCGAAGGACTTTCGATCGATTGCGAGAATGTAAGTTATGAGTATCGCGTTGATTCAGCATTGGAGGAACTGGCAAATGCAGGCAAATATGGCGACGCAAACTGCAAGATACGTCCGTTAAAAGGAAAATACCTCCTGATTGAAAATAGCTGGCGTCATCCTGTCAGCAACATGGATGAGATGATCGAGAGGCTGCAGAATGATGGCTATTCACTTATCTTGGCTCATCCTGAACGATATCTCTATTATGCTGGTATGCATGGAAGCCATTATCATCATCTTCAGGAGATGAATGTTGAGTTTCAGTGTAATATCCTTTCATTCACAGGATATTATGGTGATGTTGAGAAGAAAATGGTTTATTGGATGCTCAACAATGGATATGTCAATTACCTTGGTTCAGACATGCACAATGAGCAACATATCAAACTCATAGATAAGTTCTTGAGATCAAAGGATTATGCCAAGATACAGTCGGAACTAATTGATTCGGTAAATAACGATTTGATCTAATGCTTTTATATTTCGACAACGCAAATACTCTTCTATATCGTGACTCTTTCGCTTGACATCTACCAGACCTTGGCAGTGGCAGTGGTGGCTCTGTGGGTCGGCAATATCCTGAAACGCAGAATCAGGCTGTTGTCGCAGTTCTGCATCCCTTCTCCAGTGATTGGAGGCTTGCTCTTTGCACTCGTCTCGCTCGTTGGCTATATGTCGGGATGGATAGTGTGCAGCTTCGATGATACCATGAAGCAGGTATGCATGGTCTTTTTCTTCACGTCGGTCGGTTTTCAGGCCAATTTCAAGACCATCAGACAAGGTGGCAGACCCTTGTTGCTGCTTGTCATTCTTGTGGCATTGATAGTTGTCATTCAGAACGTTGTGTCGATAGGTATTGCCCGTAGCCTTGGCTTTGCTGGCTTGATTGGCATGACCTCTGGCTCTATTCCGATGGTGGGAGGACATGGTACGGCTGGTGCATTTGGTCCTCTGCTTGAAGAAATGGGAGTCAGTGGGGCTACAACGCTTACGACGGCTGCTGCTACCTTCGGACTGGTGGCAGGTTCTCTCATTGGCGGTCCGATAGGCCGACGTCTCATCGAGAAGTTCCATCTCCTGGCCACAGCGAAGGATGAGACTGAAGCGATCATTCAGGAGAGTCATACCGAGCATCATGATTCAGCATATACGACTGCTGTATTCCAGATTGTAGTGGCTTCTGGCATAGGTACCATAGTGAGCTATCTGCTTTCGCTCACTGGTATGACCTTCCCTATATATATAGGAGGCATGATTGTGGCTGCTGTGATGCGCAATTACAGCGAGTTCTCGCATCGATTGTCGATTCCTATTGATCAGATCAGTGATATGGGTGGCATCTGCCTCTCGCTGTTCCTTGGTATTGCCATGGTAACGCTCAGGCTCTGGGAACTGGCAGAACTGGCATTGCCTCTGCTGCTCATGCTTTCGGCTCAGTTGGCAGTCATGATTGCCTTTGCCTATTTCGTGGTTTTCCGTGTCATGGGAAGAGATTATGATGCAGCTGTCCTTACCTCGGGCTTCTGTGGTTTTGGCATGGGAGCAACGCCCAACGCCATGGCCAATATGCAGGCGATATGTGATAAATATCGTCCGTCGGTCAAGGCTTATCTGCTGATACCGATAGTGGGCAGTATGTTTACTGATTTTATCAACAGTATGATAATCACATTTTTTGTCAACATTATCTAATTAATAATACAATGAAAAAGCTTCTGTTAATAGGATTTCTTTTTTGCACCCTCAGTC
>JAUNIK010000548.1 GCA_030523505.1 Prevotellaceae bacterium
GAGACTGGTCGTGGTCGTATCATCATGCGTGCAAAGGCTGAGATCGAGAGCGACGAGAGTCATGATAAGATTGTTGTTACAGAGATTCCTTACGGTGTCAACAAGCAGCAGCTTATCGAGTATATAGCAGATCTCGTGAAGGAAGGCAAGCTCGAGGGCATCTCGAATGCCAACGATGAGTCCGACCGTCACGGTATGCGTATCGTTATCGATGTAAAGCGCGATGCAAATGCAAATGTCATCCTCAACAAACTGTTCAAGATGACTGCCCTCCAGAGTTCATTCTCTGTAAACCAGATTGCTCTCGTTAAGGGTCGTCCACGCTTGCTTACATTGAAGGACTGCATCAAGTACTTCGTTGAGCATCGTCATGATGTAACAATCCGCCGTACAAAGTACGACAAGCGTAAGGCTGAGGAGCGTGCTCACTTGCTCGAGGCTCTTATCGTGGCTTGCGACAATATCGACGAGGTAGTTCGCATCATCCGCGCCAGCAAGACTCCTGCTGAGGCACAGCAGAAGTTGATGGAGCGCTTCGGCTTCGACGAGGTACAGGCAAAGTATGTTGTCGATATGCGTCTGAGCCAGCTCACCGGTCTGCAGCAGGAGAAGCTCCATGCTGAGTTCGATGAACTGCAGAGACTCATCCAGTACTTGCAGCAGATTCTCGATGATCCTGAGCTTTGCAAGAAGGTGATGAAGGACGAACTCCTCGAAGTGAAGGAGAAGTATGGCGATGAGCGTCGCACAAAGATCATCCCAGCAGAGCATGAGTTCAATGCTGAGGACTTCTATCCAAACGATCCTGTTGTCATCACGGTATCACACCTCGGTTATGTTAAGCGTACTCCATTGTCAGAGTATCGTGAGCAGGCTCGTGGTGGAGTAGGAGCGAAGGCTGCACGCCATCGTGAGAGCGACTTCGCAGAACTTATCTATCCTGCAACAATGCACCAGATTCTGATGTTCTTCACCAAGAAGGGACGTTGCTACTGGTTGCACTGCTATGAGTTGCCAGAGGGTGGTAAGGACTTCAAGGGTCGTGCTATCCAGAATATGATGAACATCGAACCAGATGATAAGGTTCAGTATATACTCCGTCTCCGTTCAGGAGCTTATGAGGATGAGGAATTCATCAACAGCCACTATGTAGTATTCTCTACAAAGAATGGTACAGTGAAGAAGACCGTCCTCGAGCAGTTCTCTCGTCCACGTGCTAACGGTGTCATCGCAATCAACCTCCTCGAGGGCGATGAACTCATGGATGTACGCCTCACCAATGGTCACAACGAACTTATCATTGCAAGCCGCAACGGTCGTGCTGTTCGCTTCAACGAGGATAAGATCCGCACTATGGGTCGTGTATCTACCGGTGTTCGTGGTATGCTTCTCGACAACGACGATGATGCTGTTATCGGCATGGTTGTTGTAAACGATGCAGACCAGGAGACCGTCATGGTAGTCAGCGAGAACGGTTACGGCAAGCGTTCGCAGGTTGAGGAATACCGTGTCACCAACCGTGGTGGTAAGGGAGTCCGCACAATGAATGTCACCGATAAGACCGGCAAGCTCGTGGCAATCAAGAATGTCAACGACAGCAACGACCTCATGATCATCAACAAGAGTGGTATCGCTATCCGTCTCTCTGTAGCAGAGTGCCGTGTGATGGGCCGCAACACCCAGGGTGTGAAACTCATCAACCTCACCAAGAAGAATGATGTCATTGCAGCAGTGACAAAGGTGATGGGCATTGAGCAGCAGACCGATCTTGAAGAGGCAAGCCGTGCAGCATGGGCAAAGAACAATGAAGAATTTGCCCAGCCAGAAGATGCTCCATCAGAGGTAGATGAAACTCCGATCGTTGATTTCTCTGACGAGGAACCAACCGCCGAGTAAAAATAACATTGGTCATGATATACAATTAGGCATAAAGGTGCTTGATTGACAAAAACATAGATAAACCCCTTGGAGATGTGCAACCCTGCCGGGTTTGATGCTAATCTTGTAAAATTCCACTGGTATGCAAGCATCCCGATGTAAT
>JAUNIK010000549.1 GCA_030523505.1 Prevotellaceae bacterium
AACAGAAGGTTGACCCTGAAGCGAAATACGTGTGGTTTCACGCTGCATCGCTCGGAGAATTCGAGCAGGGAAGGCCTATCATGGAGCGTCTGAGGAAGGAACATCCTGAGTACAAGATTCTGCTCACCTTCTTCTCGCCTTCGGGATATGAGGTGCGCAAGAACTACGAGGGTGCCGACATCATCTGCTATCTGCCTCTCGACACTCCTATCAACGCCATACGATTCCTGAGATTAGTGCGCCCGGTGATGGCATATTTCATAAAGTATGAGTTTTGGTATAACTACCTTCACATACTGAAACACCGCCACGTGCCCACCTACAGTGTGTCGTCGATATTCCGCCCCGAACAGGTATTCTTCAAGTGGTATGCCAAGAAGTATGCCGGAGTACTGCGTTGCATAACGCATTTCTTCGTGCAGAACGAGCAGAGCCGCGAATTGCTTGCAACAATCGGCATCACCGACGTCACCATCAGCGGTGACACCCGTTTCGACCGTGTGCTACAGATAATGGAGCAATCCAAGCATCTGCCTATTGTGGAGGCATTCAAGCAAGACCATCAGGTGTTCGTGGCAGGAAGCAGTTGGCCACCCGACGAAGATATTTTCATCAGATTCTTCAACGAGCATCCCGAATGGAAGATAATCATCGCACCACACGTCATCGGCAACGACCATCTGCAACAGATACTGTCGAAGCTCAACCGCAAGACAGTGCGCTACACCGAGGCGACTCCCGAAACGGCAGCCGAGGCACAATGCCTGATAATCGACTGCTTCGGTCTGTTGTCGAGCATCTATCACTACGGCGAGGTGGCATACGTGGGCGGTGGATTCGGCGTTGGCATTCATAACGTGCTTGAGGCGGCTGTATGGAACGTGCCAGTGTTCTTCGGTCCTAACAACAAGCGGTTCCAGGAGGCACAGCAACTGCTTGCCTCGGGAGGCGGTTTCGAGATTACCGACTACGACTCGTTTGCCTCAGCCATGAAGCGGTTCATGAGCGACAGCGAGTGGCTCAAACAATGTGGCGACAAGGCTGGCGAATATGTCAAAAGCAAGGCTGGCGCCACCAACATTGTACTTAAAGGTTCTTTGCACACATAATATATAACGACAGATGACATCCAAGGAATTCTTCGGTAAGTTTAAAAGCAAATATCTATGGGGCAACCTCTTGGCAATGGCCCTGACGGTAGTGCTGTTGTGCGTGGGTGTGAAATTCGGACTCGACATCTACACACATCACGGAGAAGGTGTGCCTGTGCCTAATCTCATGGGGATGACCTTCAACAATGCAGCCAACCTGCTCGACCGCAACGGACTGCGCATCGTGGTGAGCGACTCGGGATATAACAAGCGACTGCCTGCCGACTGCATCTTGGCGCAAAGTCCGGGAGAGGGAACAAGCGTGAAGATGGGACATACCATCTATGTCACTGTCAACTCGCCGTCATCGCCCACGGTGTCCATTCCCGACATTATTGACAACAGCAGTGTGCGCGAGGCAACAGCCAAACTGACTGCATTGGGATTCAAACTGCTCGAACCGAAGATTGTCACGGGCGAGAAGGACTGGGTGTATGGCATATTGTGCAGAGGACGACGAATAAGTGCAGGCGACAGGGTGTCAATCGACTTGCCGCTAACGCTCATGATTGGTAATGGCGAATATGAGGACATCGGTCCGGACTTGCAATATGGCGAGCCCAACGAATACACATCCGACCAACCGGCTACCGATGACTTCGAGGAGGTGACAGTGCCCGAGTAATATAAAGCAAGTACACGACATGACAGAAGAGAATAGCAACGAATATATCGACGACGAGATTGACGAGGGGCAGCAGCAACTATATGAACACTTCCGCTTTGAGGTTGACCCCGGACAGGTGGCGACAAGAGTAGATAAGTTCATGTGCGAGAAACTGCAGCACTCATCACGCAACCGAATACAGAAGGCTGCCGACGCCGGATATGTGCACGTCAACGACCGACCCGTGAAGAGCAACCACACGGTGCGACCAGGAGACGTGGTC
>JAUNIK010000550.1 GCA_030523505.1 Prevotellaceae bacterium
GTTGTTCCAAGAATCTTGTTGATTCTGAGCGACTGATGCGCCAGTTGGAGGCGGTGGGATATGAGGTGACTCATGATGCCGACCGACTGACGGGCGATATCGCTGTGGTGAACACCTGCGGTTTTATTGCTGATGCACAGGAAGAGAGCATAAACATGATTCTCGAACTGGCAGAACGCAAGACCTCGGGCAAACTCAAAAAGCTCTATGTGATGGGCTGTCTTGCCGAACGATTCATGGCCGACCTTATGACGGAGATTCCTGAGGTGGACAAATACTATGGTAAGTTCAACTGGACAGAACTGCTCTCTGACCTCGGTCATGATTACGACCAGAGCATAACCAACGAGCGCCATATCACCACCCCGAAGCATTATGCTTATGTGAAGATAGCCGAAGGCTGCGACCGCAACTGTGCCTACTGTGCTATACCAATCATCACCGGCAAACATCAGTCGCGCCCTATGGAGGATATCCTCGACGAGGTGAAGGGACTGGTGGCTCAAGGCGTGAAGGAATTCCAGATTATTGCTCAGGAACTGACATATTACGGTATTGACCTCTATCACGAGCGTAAGATTGCTGAACTCGTAGAGCGAATGGCTGAGATTCCGGGCGTAGAGTGGATTCGTTTGCATTACGCCTATCCGAAGGATTTCCCGATGGATCTGCTCAGAGTGATGCGTGAACACGATAATGTGTGCAAGTATCTCGACATAGCCCTTCAGCATGTCAGCGACGGAGTACTCGAGAGGATGCAGCGCCATCTGGGTAAACAGGAAACCTACGACCTTGTGGAGCGCATGCGAAAGGAAGTACCGGGGATACATATCCGAACCACCCTAATGGTGGGATTCCCAGGTGAGACAGAAGACGACTTCCGTGAATTGTGTGATTTCGTGAAATGGGCACGCTTCGAGCGAATGGGCGCTTTTGCATATAGTGAGGAGGTGGGAACACCGAGCGAAAAGAAATATGAAGATGATGTGCCTGAGGAAGTGAAGCAGGACCGACTCTCGCGCCTGATGCGAATACAGCAGAATATCTCGGCAGAGATTGAAGCTGAGAAGGTGGGCAAGACCTTGAAGGTAATCATCGACCGCAGGGAAGGCGACTATTATATCGGTCGTACGGAGTTCTGCTCGCCAGAGGTAGATCCCGAGGTGCTCATCCCTGTAGCAAAAAAGCGCCTCATAAAAGGCCGCTTCTATAATGTCCGCATCACCAACAGCGAGGAGTTCGACCTCTACGGAGAAGTGTAGCCCCCCAGCCCCCGAAGGGGGAGGGAAGTTAAAATTGAAAAGTTAAAAGTTCTTGCTCCTCTGCGCTACGCAAGCGGCAGAGCCGAGCGAAAAGTGAAAAATTCTTGGCTAAGCTTTGAATAATAAGGAATATATATCAGAACTGGCGCAGCGTACAGGTTGCACTCAGCAGATGGCACAGAAGATGGTGTCTGCTGTGATGGAGCAGCTCCTCTTGAATGTAGAGGAGAACCAGAGTGCGTCGATACCTCAGTTCGGAACTTTCGAGGTGAAGAAGCGCCTTGAGCGCATTCTTGTAAACCCAAACAGCGGCAAGAAGATGCTTGTGCCACCGAAACTGGTGCTCGGCTTTAAACCAGTGTCAACCTTGAAGGAGAGTATGCAGAAAGGAGGGGTAGGCGATGAGTAAGATAAAACAGCTCAGTCAGTGCCTCGTCGAGAAGTATAATCTCTCTCAGCACGATGCCGATACCTTTGTAGCCGAAATGTTCTCCATAATCCGAGAGAACCTCGCCTATGACGGCATTGTCAAGGTGAAGGGACTCGGCACATTCAAGTTGGCTGAGATGAATGCCCGCGAGAGTGTCAATGTGAACACCGGCGAGCGCATCACCATTGAAGGCCGCAACAAGATTTCCTTCACTCCAGAGAATTCTGTCCGCGACAGGATCAATGCTCCATTCTCTGCATTTGAGTCGATAGACCTCGCTGAGGATATCGATTTCTCGCTCATCGACCAGAAGTATGACGAGGAATTAGCAGAGCCAGAG
>JAUNIK010000551.1 GCA_030523505.1 Prevotellaceae bacterium
TTCTTCGTTCACTCATTTTGGTTGTTTTTTATTCAACCTTTTCTGGGGCAAGACAAACAAAATGGTTTCAAGGTGGACTTTTATAGGTCTATAAAGGCTTATCTGATGGTTACAGGGATCTTTTTATCGCCAAAACTCTCCTCATAAGCTCCGTGAACGTCGAAATCAACCTTGTCGCAAGTAAAATCTGGCACATTGTAGCTATAGACAGAGTTGTGATAATACTCCCAAGGATTCTTCTGCGGCAGGAGGAATGGCTTTGACGCGTTGCCTTCATCGTCAATGCATGTCAGGTAAAGAAGGCTATAGAGACCGTCTTCACGGCGAGATGCAAAGACAACCCAACGGCTATCACTGCTCCAGTTGTGATAGCTCTCGGTTTCATCGGAGTTAGCTGTACCCAGTGCATGGCGTTCTCCATTACTGAGGTTAAGAAGCCAGAGGTCGCTCTCTTTGTGGTCAATTGGGAAATTGCCGAAGTCTGACCAGCAGTAAAGCAACCACTTACCATCATAAGATGGGCGAGGGAAGGTGACGCAATGACCTTCTGCTGCAGCGTTGATAAGCGTATCGATGCGATTGCCAAACGTGCCATCCTCTTCATTGAATGCGATTGAGCAGAGGTTATATTGCACAGAATCAGCGTATGTCGGTACTGAGAACGCGTGTGACGCGCAGAAATACAATGTCTTGCCATCAACAGAGAAGGCCGGATATGTTTCGTAGACGTCTTTGGTTCGCTCAATGAGCGGAGAACGAAGGATTTCTTTGGTACGGACATCAAGGACAATGACGTCAGAAGCATCGTCGAACACCTCGATAAGGCGCTCTTTGCCTGTCCAGAACAGCTGGTGAATCAGGTTCAAAGAGTAGGCGCAATAGTTGCCCGAAGGGTGCCAGTAAGGATAGACACACTTTGAGAGCGTGGAGTCATGGTCACTCTTCAGCCACTCACGAGCTATGGGTTTGCCGTTGGCGCGGCCGTTGGCTGCAGGATCACCTTCAGCGACCTCGCGTTGCACGAGTGTAGCACCATGCTTGCCTCGGAGTTGGAAGGTAAATTGAGCAGGATTAGTACGATTGGCTGTGTGGCAGCTCATGCACTGTCCAGGGATGGATTGTGACTCGATAATAGCCTCTTCTTCCCAGCTGTGAATGTCGCGCTGGTAGTTGCCGATGTGGCTGTAGGTCTCATAACCTGGGGCTATCTTTCGATAGGTCAAGCCGTAATCTTCAAGCTTATAGTCAGATACCTGAACCTTGAAATCCTTATATTGAATCCATTTGCCGTCTTTCTTAACGCTCACAGTGAAGGTCAGTTCTCCACCCTTGTTCTTATCAGTCAGCTCCTTCCAGTCATCAATGTCAAAATCTGCGTATTTCCCATTCGCAATGATTTCACTTCCCTTGCTGCCACGAACTACAACGTCAACCACATCGAAGTCTGCTTCCTTGCGAAGATCTCCATCGGCCATAACATTAAAATTAAGTGGAGCCAATCCTGCTGGGATAGTTACATCGACATAATCTGGATAAATTTTTGGCAACTGATCCAGACACAATGCATCTTTAGGACGATCTGTGCAAGCGGTAGTCATCGCTACAACTGACAAGATACACATTATATATAATATATAGCGTTTCATAGTTTCCCGTTATTGTTTTCTGATGCCTTTTATTTCTAGTAATTTAATATGAGGCTCCTGTGACAGCATCTGCAGGATTGGCATGAGTCTTCATATATTCTACGTATTGCTGATAGCCATGAGGGAAAGGATCCTGGCCTTGACGAGGTTGCTGTGGCAAGTTCGCTACAAAACTGCGAGCATCTCCTGATAGTAGGAGAGAGGCCATGAAGTAGTCAAAGGCGAGTTGGTTATCGCGGTTTTGAAGCACGAGTTGACCAAACATCTTTGGCATCTCAGGATAGTAGTAAAGGAAATCGTTGGTGAGGCGGTTCTGCAGTTTCTTATTCCATTCTGGGAAGCCTTTGACCTTATCATCATTGTAGAGATAGGTCTCGGCAACGCTG
>JAUNIK010000552.1 GCA_030523505.1 Prevotellaceae bacterium
TGGACGTTGTTGCCATAAGAAAGGTTTACGTCGGTGTTGTGAATCATCTGCTTGAATGGCAGCCAGCAAGACTCGCCATAAAGACCCTGCTCAGGATCGATAATGCCGATGGCAGTGCTGGTCTTCTTCTGCTCGAGGGTCAAGCCTTCAACTGCAGAGTATTCCATGTTGTAAACAGCGTCGTCGATGTGCTTGAGAGTAACGTCAAAGCGGTAAGAGTGGCCGTCGTTGGCGAAGAACTCATCACCGAACCACTGTGGAACGCCCAGACCACCCCAGCCGTCGCAACCGCCAGTGTAGTTCTGCTGAGGAGATGCGCCTGCTACGAAATGGTCAGAACGCCAGTTCCAGATGTTAGCCTCCATCCAGGTTGAACGCTGGTTGATACCACCCCATGCGCCAATACCTGAGTTGAACTCGAGGTTGGTTTCGAATACCTTCTCTTCGTTGCAATCGCCTGCAATATGGAAGTTCTCCCAATAGCGATCGCCAGGAACAAGAGCGTACTTGCCAGAGTCAACAACCTTCTTCAAGGCAGTCTTTGCACCAGCAGCATCTCCCTTGAAGAGGAGAGCCTTGCCGGCAACGGCCCATGCGAAGCCCTTGGTAGCCTTAACAGCACCATCCTTATCAGCAGTGCTCTTGCGCTCGTCCATGTCGTTAGCAGCCTCATTGCACTCGTCAGCTACCCACTGGAGCAGCTCCTCGTGTGACTTTGGATTCTCAGGATCGAGATCAGAGTTGGTAGGCAAAGCATCGGCAGCAAGCAGATGATCAACGAATGGAGGAGTACCCCACAACATAGTGAGGAGGAGGTAGTCGTAGGCGCGAAGGACGCGAGCCTCAGCTACGCAACGCTTCTGAACGGCAGAGGTTCCGTTCTTGAAATTGTCGATGACAAGGTTGCAAGTGTATACAGACTGGAACAGACCGCTGTAGAACTCGTTGACAATGCCCAGACCAGAGTCGAGACGATACTCGTTGATGGCAGCACTGAAGTCATTGTCACCGAAGTTTGAGCCTGCAGCAAACATGTCGTCACCACCATTGTTGAGCATGAACTTGTATGGGGTATAGATGAAGCCTGCACCACGGCCAGGGACGTTGGTGGCAAAGTCTGCATAGGCAGCAGCCAGAGCAGCCTCAGCATCAGCATCGGTCTTGTAGAAGTTTGCAATGTCGGTTACGCCCTTCTGCTCAATGTCAAGCTTGTCCTCACAAGCTGTGAATACGGTAGCACCAGCAGCAAGTGCGAGCATTGAATATAATGTCTTTTTCATATTGTTCGTTGTTTTGTTGTTTTGTCTTTTTGTTGTTTTCAACATATTAACATCTCAACATTAGAAGGTAAGATTAACACCGAGGACCATCTTCTTGGTAGTTGGGTATGTACCAGAGTCCATACCACGTGAGTTGCCGCTGTTGTAAGAAGCGGTCTCAGGATCAGCACCTGGGTAGCTGGTGATGGTGAAGTAGTCGTCAAGCGAAATAGAGAAGCGGAGGTCGCTGATGAGAGCCTTCTTGGTGTACTTGGCAGGAACGGTATAGCCGAGCTGGATCTGCTTGAACTTGAAGTAAGAACCATCGAATATAGCGGCACTTGAAGAGAAGAAGTCCCAGCTGGTAGATACCTGCTTCATGTCAGGATACTTGGCGCTGTTCTTGTCAACACGTGGGTTGCCCCAAGAGTGATCCCAGTACTCAGTGATGGTGTTGATCTTGTTACGGTCGGCAGAAACCATGAGGTTGTAGATCTCGTTGCCAGAAGCACCAGTGCCGAATACACTGAAGTCGAAGCCCTTCCATGCAAGATTGATGGTGAAGCCGTAGGTGAAGTCAGGGATACCCTCGCCGAGGTACTGCTTGTCGTTGTCAGAAACAGTGCTGACGATCTCACCGTCGATATTGTAGTACTGAGGAGCACCAGTCTCCTTGTTTACACCAGCATACTTGTAGCCACGGAAGTACCAGATTGGATAACCAGCCTCAAAGGCAGGGAACAGCTTGTTGTTCAGACCAGAGATAC
>JAUNIK010000553.1 GCA_030523505.1 Prevotellaceae bacterium
GATTCACACATGTTTACTCAATAATTCAAACACGGGGATTTACTGGTGACCCGATATTTTTGATTTATTTTAGTAGATTAGTTTTTAAGTAGTTTGTTCGGAAGTCGGTTGTCGTGAGGCAATCGGCTTTCTTTTTTATAACAAATTGTTACTCATCGGTAAAATATATTGCAAAATTGTTTTGTAATTGCAAAAAAATGTTTACCTTTGCAAGACATTATTTATATACACGCGCGTTATTATGCGCTCGGGTGAATTATTTAGGATAATAGTATGGCGGACAGACTAGTCCGTTGGAGTATAATTTAGGATAATAAAAACAAATGAAACATCCTTTAAGAAGTGCAGTTTGTACTGAAGGTCGTCGTATGGCTGGAGCCCGCGCTTTGTGGGTTGCCAACGGTATGAAGCGTGAACAGTTTGGTAAACCAATCATCGCTATCGTCAATTCATTTACTCAGTTTGTGCCTGGTCACACTCATCTCCATGAGATTGGTCAGATTGTCAAGGCTGAGATAGAGAAGCTCGGCTGTTATGCCGCAGAGTTCAACACTATAGCCGTTGACGATGGTATCGCAATGGGACATGACGGTATGCTCTATTCATTGCCATCACGCGATGTCATTGCCGACTCAGTAGAATATATGGTCAACGCCCACAAGGCTGACGCAATGGTTTGTATCTCTAACTGCGACAAGGTTACACCAGGTATGCTTATGGCAGCAATGCGACTGAACATCCCAGCGGTGTTTGTCAGCGGTGGCCCGATGGAGGCTGGAAAGGTGAACGGTGTTAACGCCGACCTTATCACAGCAATGGTGAAGGGTGGAGACCCAACAGTTAGCGATGAGGAACTGGAGATAGTGGAGCATTCAGCTTGTCCAGGTTGTGGTGCTTGTTCGGGAATGTTCACAGCAAACTCCATGAACTCGCTCACCGAGGCTATCGGTCTTTCATTGCCAGGCAACGGATCAATCCTTGCCACCCATGTGAACCGTGTGCAACTGTTCAAGGATGCTGCGAAGATTATCGTTAAGAACGCCCTTGCATATTATGAAGACGGTGACGAGAGTGTATTGCCTCGTTCAATAGCTACCCGTGCAGCATTCCTCAATGCAATGACTCTCGATATTGCCATGGGTGCTTCAACAAATACTGTGCTCCATCTCCTTGCTGTTGCTCAGGAAGGCGAAGTGGAGTTCACAATGAGTGATATTGATTCACTTAGCCGTAAGGTGCCATTCCTCTGCAAACTCTCGCCAAACTGGCAGAAGTACAGCATTCAGGAGGAAAACCGTGCCGGTGGTATCCTTGGTATCATGGGTGAATTGGCAAAGGGTGATCTGCTTGACCTCACATGCAAGCGTGTCAATGGTGCTACTCTTGGTGAAGATATCAAGAAATATAGCATCACTGGCGAAACAATTGATCCAGAAGCGGATAGAATCTATAGAAGCGCTCCTGCTGGAAAGTTCTCTACCAAGATGGGTTCTCAGGACACTCGTTGGGAGACTCTTGATACCAACCGCGAGAATGGTTGTATCCGTGATATCGAGCATGCTTACACAAAGGATGGTGGTATGGCGGTACTCTTCGGTAATATCGCACAGGATGGTTGCGTAGTGAAGACAGCCGGTGTTGCACCTGAGCTCTGGCATTTCGAAGGTCCTGCTGTTGTGTTCGACTCACAGGAAGACGCTTGTGAGGGCATCCTCGGTGGAAAGGTGAAGAAAGGCGACTGTGTTGTCATCACTCACGAAGGTCCAAAGGGCGGTCCTGGTATGCAGGAGATGCTCTATCCTACATCATATATCAAGTCGATGCATATGGGTAAGGAGTGTGCTCTCATCACCGACGGTCGTTTCTCTGGTGGAACCTCAGGATTGTCTATCGGTCACATCTCGCCAGAGGCTGCAAGCGGTGGTAACATCGGAAAGATTAAGGATGGTGATATCATCGTTATCGACATCCCTTCACGTTCAATCAATGTGAAGCTCACCGATGAGGAGCTTGCTGCGCGTCCAC
>JAUNIK010000554.1 GCA_030523505.1 Prevotellaceae bacterium
ACAATAAAACCCAGGGTTACCGCCCTGGGTTTATTTTATTATCCCTTGTTATGGTAAATACGGGCTGAGCCCGTTCTTGACAGATATTCATGATATCTCTACTCAAACGGCAGGTCGAGTTCGCCAGTGCCTAAGAGATTATAACTCTTGCGGTGATATGACGAAATGCCATGTTCCCTTATTCCCTGGCGATGCTGCTTTGTTGGATAGCCCACATTCTTCTCCCAGCCATAGTAAGGATATTCCTTGGCCAGTTCTGTCATATAATCATCGCGGTAGGTCTTTGCCAGAATCGAAGCAGCTGCTATCGACTGATATTTCGCATCACCTTTCACAATACAGGTGAACTCCTTCACCCCTTCCGGCAGACCAGCACGATACATATTTCCATCAACAATCATAGCCTCCGGACGAACCGCCAACTGCTCAACGGCTCTTCGCATTGCCAGATGCGAGGCCTTCAGGATATTTATTTGGTCAATCTCCTCGGGAGTAACCACGCCCACAGCCCATGCCACAGCATCACGCTGTATCTGTTCGCGCAGTTCGAGGCGCTTCTTCAGGGTGAGTTGCTTTGAATCGTTCAGATCGGGATTGTCGTAATCGGCAGGAAGGATCACAGCAGCTGCATACACGCTTCCAGCCAAACATCCACGACCGGCTTCATCACAACCTGCCTCTATGAGGTCTTTATAATAATGTGATTCTAATGCCATAATAAAAGAAAACTGGCTATGTCGGACCATTATGAGTCGGCATAGCCAGCTTATTTCGAGTTATTACTTATTCAAGTATTTCTTTCCGTTGCAGATAACGATTCCCTTATAATCGCGACCAACCTGCTGACCTGAGACATTGTAAAGGACGGCGTCTTCGTTGTCAAGGAGAATCTCCTCGATACCGTTTGTTCCATCGTAAACGATATCTACCTGGCCATCCATCTTCTTCTTTGTTGTGGTGAGCTCGCTCTGCATATACTGCAATGTTGCGTAGTACTCCTTATCGGTGGTGAACGCCAACTCAAACACTGCATCGCCTACTCCATTTGCTGGGATGAAGACATCCTTGTTCATTGTACCGAGGGCTTTCTTCACACCCTTCTGGTAGAATGTTGCATAGATGGTATTGTTGTAGTCGATTGATGTCTCGTTCTTCAAAGTGATTGTCACAACACATGGGTTCCAAACTACCGACGATGACTCGATGCCTATATTATAATTATAATAGGTGTGCTTGTAGAGAACCTGACTTGCATTTTCGTCGGTTGCAACACCGATTGTGAGGTTGTTGGTAGTGCTTGGTGTTACTGTTGCAGAAACAGTGAACTCCTCGCCTGGGAGCATTGACAGCTCTACCTCACCAGCCTTTGTTGTCAGCTGATCGTCAGAACCTGTGAACACATAGAGCTTACCTGTGTATTCATCGGCAAGGTTCTTCACATCGATATTCAACTTAGAAGCTTTTCCTGCGATGATTGAATTTGGGAAATATGCATTTGCAACCTCAATGTCAACGATTGGGTGCATTGTAACTGTTACATTGCCGTTATTAACAGTAACCTCAGCATACTGTGAGAGGCTTCCTGCACGCAACCACTCTGAAGACCCCTTCTTGCGGATGATAGCATAGAGGTTGTATGAACCATTAGGAAGTGTGTTCAGAGCATATTCTGTTGAATAGCTGTTACCACGGGTGAAGTTACGCTCTGAAGTAGTGAAAAGTGGAGAGATGGCACCGTCCTCGCCGAGGTGTGTCATATTGATCTCGTAGGTACCAGCAGCAATGGCCTGGATAGAGAACTTCACCTTCTTTGTTGACGAGTTATAGCTCATCGACTTCAATGGCCACAACTGGAGTGAGTTGTCTGGGCCTTCTTTCTGGATGCCGAGTACAATCACCTGTCCGTTGGTAAAACCATCATCGGTCGAAGCCGCACCACTACTTGTGGTGTTGCCTGGGTTGAGCACTGACAGACGGAAGAAGCCATCACCATAGCCACCCCATCCCCAGTTGATGTGGTACAT